>NZ_JBIPMD010000004.1:0-39111 GCF_044369315.1 Silvanigrella sp. | reverse complement strand
CAATGGCTTCAATTAATTTGTTACCTTATTAATCGCACTGCTTACTTCCACGCTGATGGCTAATCTTTACGTGGGTGAGATTCGCACTCACTGGTTCTTACGCACTTATCTTGGCGCACCATAAATACTCCTTTGTTAAAAGTTTATAAAGAACAAATATGTTATAATTAATTTAAATATTTTTTGTTTTGAAATTTACAAATTTGATATTAATTTCCGATAAGTTCGATTTTAATTGAGCTTATTGTTTCATTTGATATTGCACATTTAAACCCATCAACTAATCTAAAGCCAATAGAAACAGTTTGATTTTTATATAATTCCCTGCAAATTTTTCTTTTTAATGGGGCAAAATATTTTTTGTTTCTATTATCAATTATTTCAATAGTCCATCTTGCCAATGTTACAACTTCCTGCAAATCTTTTCCGATATTAAAAATACAAAATAATTCAAAAACTGTTCCATTATTTAAATCAACGGCCTCTCCTGAAATATCGACATCAATCTCATAATTGCCATCATATTCAATTGTGTACGTGTCTCTTGAATCATTCCAATGATTATCTGTAAAACCATAAGCAAAATAATAGCTATTAAATTTTACCAAATTTTTTAAGTTATTATTTCCTATATATTCAACCCTATTTACAGTATCGGCATACATGTAAGTTTTTTTTTGTTTATCAGCATATTTTTTATTAACTAAATCAGTTAATTCTTTTGGCTCTTTATCCCATTTTAAATTGTCTGAATTAATTTCTATTATTTTTGAATTTAAAGTTATTTTATCTTCTTCTGCTATTACTGTAGATTTATCGGTTTCTGATTTTATTGCCTTCCTTTGTGCAATAATTTTTTTACTCATATCATCAACTAAATTTTTAAGTGAGTTATAAAATCCAGTAATTGATCTATAGTTACTATCAATTACATTATTTACTCGCTTAATTTTTGATTCTATAGCTGTATTTAATTGAGTATAAATTTTTTTATCTAGTGTTATTTTTTCTGATTCTATTACTGTAGCAATTTCTTCTTGCATAGAATTTAAAAATTCAGATGTTACTATAGTGCCGGGTGTGTTATCGGCTAAATTTCCGTCTGTAAATTTATTATCTTTTGTTGCTGTAGATCCTTCAATTCTTTGCATTTTAAATTAACTCCTAAATTTATAAATAAATAATAAATGGGCTGGCCTGCTATATTCCAAAGTTTCAATAATTAATAATTTGTTGTTTTGATCTGAAAATACAAAAATCACTTTATATTCATCGTTTGCTGAATAGCCTAAACTCTCTCCTGCACGGCTAGAACCAGCTCTAAAATATTGAGCATTTGATTTTAAAATTTCTGAATTTTTATCTAAAGCTTTTGAAAGTGTTAAAAAATATTCGTATGTATTCCCACCGGTTGCCGCTAATTTTGCAACTAGAGAAATTCTTCTTTTATCTATTTCATTACTAATTGGAATTATTTGTAAAGAATCTTCCCAATCATCTATTGTTTGTATTGCTGTTAATGGGAAAGTTTCTATTAAAATATCATCCGTGCATTTTAAAACATTATTAAAAGCCGATGCTATACCATCTATTAATTTTAAAAAATTTTTACCCTGCCAATAAATCCCTTCGGGAAGCAAGGATCTTATTATTAATTTAATATCATTCATAATTAATCCATATTTTTAAATAAAATATTGCCTAAAGTATGTATTTGTATATTTGTTGTTTTAATATCTTCTTTAGGGTTAATAATAATAAAATCACTTGTACTAAAATAATTTTGTTGGATAGCAACAATAAATTGATAAAAACTTATTGTTTTATTTGGTTCACCTTCGGATTTTATAACGTTCCTTAAAATATTCTTAATTTTATTTTGATTATCTAAATTATTATTTCTTAATTTAATCTCAAAATTTATTGCTAATGAGTTCAATATAAAAAGATTAAGTTTAGCATTTATTGGCATTTTGCTTAAAATAATATTTTTACTTTTCTCAATTTCCTCAATACTTGGAAAAATATTTTCATTGTTATCTTTAACATAGGTTAAGCCAGAAAATCCCTCACTTGGAAAACAAGGAATACACCACGTTCTCGTTACCTCTGGCAATTCTTTTGCCCATCTTATATAGTCATCTTTATTGCCTGCGCATGGCGGTTTTCTTAAACGTTCTAAAAATCTTTTTCTCCAATTTTCAAGATCTTCTAAATCTGAGCCGCCATATGTTCCGTTTTGTGAAAGTCTGACTTCAAAATCTATATTATTAATAGGTGAAATTAAATTAAGTTTTGTAAATGGTTTTAAATTTCCGGAATTACCAGATTGCATAGCATAAATGGGTATATCAGTTATACCATTATCTTTAATTATGCCCTCTTCTGTCGTCTGAAATCTTAAATTATTTTCTGTTTGTATTTTTGTGTAAATAGGGATTTTTGAACCGGATAAACCTTTAAATACAGCTTTACCCTGACTGTAAGTTGCATTCTTTCGTTGCACATTATACAAATTAGCCCATCTTTGGAAAAATTTTTCTTCTGATTTATCGGGGAAAATTTGCTGTATAATCCATTGTATAAAAAGGTAAATTGGATAAGCTACACCTGCAATAACACGTGATAAAACTTTAATAACAGAATATAAAAAAACTTTTGAATTATTATCAAATCGAGAATAAAAATCGAGTTCAATTTGTTCAACTAATTCTTTGAATGTTGGAATTTTGTAAGCCATTATTGTCACCAAGGTTGTAATTTATTAAATCTATATTCCCTTGGTTACTGTAAACAGTAATACTAATTACAATTGCTTTTTTTTCAAAATGCGAATCAATTTCAATTTTGCTAACAATTTTTTCGTTTACTAATGGCTGTAGGGCTTGGATACAATAAGCATTTATATCATTTAAAATATTATTTGTTTTTTTTGCTCTTTTAAGTAACCAAAGTTTTGAACCTAAATTTGTTTTATCAAAAGCATCTGCCCAAAAACCTTTTTTAGATTGCTCATATTCTGGTAATTCATAATTTTCACATCTAGTGTCTGTAAATAAAAGCATTCCGATTTTTGATTCAAGTGAATCACCAATAATATTATTAAGATCTAGATCAAAACATTTTTGTACATGATCATATTTAAAAATAATATCTTTCATTTTTTATTCCAACTTATTTCAAATTTTAACCCAACAGGTATTGATTTAATAGAAAATAAATCAATTAAATATTGCACTTTATAAGAAGTATTATAATCTAAACTATTAAAATATAATACTAAGTTATCTAGTTTATTTTCTTTGTATAGCATTGCTAAAAATTTTCTTACATCATCGTAGCGATAAATATCAGAAAAAAATACATCATAATTTAAAATAAACTTTTTATTTCTAGTAGCTTCTTCTATATAAAATGCAAAATTTTCTAATTCATTACAATATTTATTTTTAAAGATTTCAATAGTCCTTATATTAAAATTAAAAGGGTTATTAATATATTCTTGTGTTTTTTTATAAGCTTCTTCGGCTGTAATCATTTTGATTTTCCTTTTTATTATTGTAGTTTTCCTAGTCCTGTAACACTTCCACTAGGTGTGCTCATTGTTGCTGGTATAACTTCAACATTTGTGGATAAAAACGTAACTATTGCTTTTGAAATACTTTCCCACATTGCTTTTTTGTCTGAAGGCTTTGATTTTTCCATTTCTTTTAAAATTAATTCAGCCAATACTTTACTATCCATCATATTAGTATTCCTTATTTAAATGTATCTAATTTTGCTTTTAATTTAATAATTTCAGGAGCAGAATTTAAAAGCATTGCTCCCATTAAAGTATTTGTTGTTGATATTGATAAAATTTGAAAAAGCTCTGATAGAATTTCTATTAATTCACCAGCATCATTTTTAACAGAAAATTTACTTGTTTTTATTGTTGTATTTTTTGTTTCTATTTTAAAATTTGATTCAGAAGTTATAAAAAAATCTTTAGTTGCAAACGTTATTTTGTTTTCGCTTTGCACATCCAAAGTTTTTGTTTTGATTTCAATCAAATTTTCTTTTTTAAAATAGATGTGATCCTTCTCTATTGTGTAAATACAAACCTCGCCTATTTTAAGCCCTGTAGGGCGTGAATCTTTATCTTCTGTAGCTACAATATAGCCGGACTCACGCTCGCCACCATGAAACAAACAAATCCCCTCCGAGCCGTTAGGGGGTACGCTAGTAATTCCGTAATTTTGCCAGCGTTCTAAATTTTCCCTAGGATCGTCTTTGAAAAATTCGCACTGTGCCGTTTGTGTATTAGTTTCATCATTTGTTTTATTTATTGAGCAAATAGATATTATCGAAACAATTCTTTCATACAATGGGCTTGTAATTTTACGAATTAAGTCTTGCATTATACACTCATTTCCTCGCCAATTTTTGAAGAATTTCTCTCCTCTGTAGGGTTGTATGCGTCTTTGATAACAAGTTTTAATTCTGTTTTAAATCCATTTTCGTCAAATATAAAATTAGTTTCTTCAATTAAAAAATCACCTTTTAATTTAAATACAGGATAATCAATATTAACTAGTGTATTTATTTCCCAAATTTTACCATCTTCATATTCCCAACTTGGTAACTCAATGCTTAATGAAAAAGCTTTGGCAATTTGTTTTGCCATTTCCCATTTTGCACGCTCTTTGGCTTCATTTAATGTTATTGATTTTGTAATTGGAACTTGTTTAACTCGTGGCCTTTTTACGCTATTATCAATTACTTCAGCTATTTCTTTTTTGTGTTTGTTTTTAGGACTTCCTACATTTACATAAACTCTATATGTTTGAAATTTTTCTGAATCTTTTTGTGTAAAATTTATTGAACTTATATTTTCACCTTGTTTTAAACTTGTTACTACAGAGCTTGCAACGTCTGAAAAAATAATGCCGCCATCATGATCTGGATAGGCTAACACACCCTGATATTTTGCTAATTTTGAAATTGATTCCCATATTGTTTCGTTTTGTTGTAAAGATATATTATTTATTATTGAATTACTTTTATTTGATTTTCCGGAAACATTTATACCAAATGGGCTTGCTAAAGTTTCAGCCATAAATTTTAAACTTACATTTTTAAATGATCGATTATTATTTGTGTTAGCTGAATCAACAAGATCTCCTGTTTTGTCTCTTCCAGTAATATCAAAACTTATAGAACTTTCATCTAGTGAATTACTAATCTCATCTATATAACCCGTAATCAAAGGCTTATCTTTAAACAATAAAGTACAAAGATCATCATTGCTTAAGTAATCTGTTGGGTTTATTGGATCATCAATATTTGAGGTGTAGGATATTTCAAATTTACCAGAAATTGCGGCAAGAGAACGAGTAACTTTAACATTTAGCCAGTTATCAAATATATAATTATTTACTTTTAACCTTATCATCTAAAATTACCTCAATAAAGTCTCCTTCATTTAAAAATAAAGGATTTTTAATATTATTAAGGTAAACAATATCATCTATGTTATTTAGTGTTTCAAAATTTTCAAAACAGAAGTTAAATATTGTCTGGTCTTTTTTTAAGGCGTATTTATTTATAGATGGAATTTCATCTGAGATGGAACTTAAAGCGTTATATGTATTTATTCTTAATTCATACAAAGATTTAAACACATCGCTTGATATTGTTGGATCATTCATTAGTTGATCGATTTTATTTATAAGGTTGTCTCTAATTTTATTAGCTTCATTGATATTTATAAAAGTTGCTTCTGTAGTGGCAAAGTTACAAGCTGATGCTATTACATGGGTTTGCATTAATTTTTCAATTTCTTTTATATTTGTATCTGTATCACTTTTTTGTAATTTATTGGTATAAATTCTTTCGTATTCTAAAAGAATTTCCTTTGTCTCATTTGCTTTTTCTATTTTATTTTTATTATCATTATTACTTTTAAATTCCATCATGCTAGGTAAAACAAGTGCAGAAATCGCTTGAGGTAAAGCCTTTGACGCTTCGGAATTATTTAATAATCTATTAAAAGATTCAAGAACCCCATCTATTAAATCAGCCGTAAAACTAGGAATATTTGAAACCCGATCTATCATGGATTTTGCATTGTAAACTAAATAAGTGAAATCTGTTCCTATCTGTGCTACAGAAGCAATAAAACCTTCAACATCTCTAACAGAATCTACTACATCTGAAATTGCTTTTTGAGCATCATAAATTTTTGATGATGTTTCTTTAACAAGATCTTTAACAAAGCCATATGATTCTTTAAATGCTTTTAATGCATTAAATTTAGTATCCTTTGTTGAATTTTCAACCAAAGCTTTTGTATTTATTTTTGGTTTTATGGCAATGTTTTTGCTTGATTCAACAAATTCAAATTCTATAGAACATTTACCTATTTTTGTATTCTCTTCTGATATAGAAACCTTTTGACAAAAAACAATAAGTCGTCCTAAAAATGGGTGTATTAATTCACCTTCAACCCCATCTTCAATTAGTTTTTTTAAATTATCTCTTATTTTAAAAACATTTTTACCAATAATAAATCCTTTAACTTTAAAAGAAGCTTGCATTTTTCCAAATTTTTGGATTACAAATTTATTATTAAAAGGAAAAGATTTTAAAGAATTTCTATGGCCAAACTCGCTATTATGGCTTTCAATTTCAAAATATATTCCTAAGAAACAAGCTTCTTCTAATTCTTGTTCAAAAGGCTTAAATCCTTCTAGCTCTAAATTTTCCATTTTTTTTCTCTTTTATTCGTAAGCCAAATCCTGAAAGCCCATATTTGAAATATTTAATTTAGTAGGATTATTTCCTTTTGTTGCTGAAGATACGCTTAGATCCTTGGGCGCATTATTAAAATTAATATCAATAATTGATTTACTTGTTAGCTGGTTCATTTCAGCGTTACTTTTTGGGACATACAAACTAATTGGCTCTAACTTCTGAATCTCTTTTTTAGTAATATTTATTTGATCAGGAATGCCTTTTATTTCATTACTATCACCAAATAATTTTGACTTTATTCTAATATAATAACCATATAATTTATCAAATGCTTTTGTAAGAACGTCTAAGCCGCTATTAATTAAACCTTTAAAAGAATCCCAAGCACCATATAACCATATTTTAATTTTATCCCAATTCTTATATATCAAATATCCAGCGGTTGCTATTAATGCAACAGTTGCAGTTATTGCGAGAGCTATCGGGTTAGAAATAGCAAATATAGCTAATCCTCTACCTATGCCTAAAATCAATGATTTAAACTTAGAAAAAATACTAATTATATTTTTAAATTTGCTAAAAAAGCTAAATGCTTTTTTTAATGTTTTTAATTTTTGACTTTCGGCTACAAGCTTAGAAAACTCAAAAACTTTTTTAATTGCAAATACACCTTCGGCAACCTTAGCAATCATACCTAAAACTTTAAAACCAGCTAAAGCAAATAAGCCAAACCCTGCAACCCATTTTAACATTGAAGGATGTTGTTTTGAAAAAGTGCCTACTCTTTCCATTATATTTCCAAGTTTACCTACAAATTTAATTGCAAGATCAAGAATCCCACTACTCGCAAGCTTCTCTTTAAAATTATCTACTTCTCCAGAAAGTTTATCTAATTTTCCTCTATAAGAATTTTGATAAAATTTAAATTGCAAAGAAGTTTGTCCTTGATATTTCTGCATTCTCTGATGAGTTTTAAAAATATCTGTACCGCCATTTTCAGCACTTGCGGCCATTTTGGTAATTCCTGCAATACCTTCTTTTCCAAACATATTTCTTAATGATTCGCCGTAAATATTTGGCTCGAGTTTTTTTTGTGCTAATTGCAATTTAGGCACTAAATATTCAAAAAATTGTAATTTTCCTTTTTGCCAAATTTTATTTTCATCCAAACCTAATACTTTTGTTGCCCGTGTCCATTTATCTAAAGATTTTGCATCATATGTAACTGTTATTCCATCTTCTTTTAAAGTGTCTGCAAATTTTGAATCGTTTTTAGTTAAATTTAAAAGTGTTTTGGGTGAAATTGTACCATACAACATATTTTTTATTGAAGTACCAGCTTTAGAACCTTCAACGCCACCTAATGCCATTTGTGCATAAATTGATGCAAGATCAACTTTTGGAAGATTAAAAGATTTTGCAACGGGCGCACTGTTCGCTAACCCTGTATTAATTTCACCCATATCAGACCCTGATATTTCTTTAAGCCAAACCATTAAATCTGCGCTATCAGTAAATTTATCCTCTTTTTCTCCATAAGCATGTGTAACTCTTACAATGGATTTTAAGGATTCAGCCGGATCATAATTTAAATCTTTCCCAAACATCGATCCTAGTTTACTTGAGTTCACTAATCCATCTATTGATTGCACGCCACTTCTTACAGAGGTGAGCATCAATTTGCTAAATTGTGCTGTACTTGTTCCTATAGATGTAGCTGTACTTTCAGCTTTATTTTTTAAGCTATCAAATTCTTTATTTGTTAAATGTGTTATTGCAGAAATTCTATTCATGTTTGTATTTAAATCATCTGCAAGAAATAAACCAGAATTAAAAATATTTCCTAACCTATTATTAATTGAATCAAATGGTCTTGTTACTTCATTAAACCCATTAAATAAAGATTTATTAAAGTCATTCCACTTCTTTTTATTATTTGTGGTTGCATTGTCTAAATCTTTAGAAAGTTTTAAAACATATTTAGAAACACTATTTAAATTTAGCTTTAACTTATCAAAATTAGTATTATTATCTAGTTTTTTCATTTGAGACATAAAGCTATTTAAAGGGCTTTCCATATTTTTAAATACTTTACTAAACCCATCTATAGCTTTAAGATCTATTACTAATTCTGATTTGTTCATCTTGCTCTTTCCTAATTGCTTCAGTGTAAAATATAAGTTGACTTATCGTTAATTTTTCAATTTCTGAAGGTGTCCAATTAAAATTAACAATTAATGATCCAATTATTCTGTTAATTCCCTCGGAACAGTGCCGAAAAAATATTGTAACATTAATGAGCATAGTAGATAATCTTTACCGCTCATTTTATTAAATGTACTTAATGGATAACCTGTAAGTTTTGCGGTCATGTGAATTACAAATTTGACTCTACTAAATTCAGATTGATCATAGTTTATATAATCTTTGACCTCTATTTCTTGAAAGACAAGTTTAGTAATTTCGGAATCTTCATTTTTAACATCATTATCTTTATTTAATTTTGTTATATCAATTAAAGGTTTGTTAAGTTTTATTGTACGATTCTTAAAATCAATATTTTCCATAGATTTATCATTATCAATATCGTTATTATTTAGAACTTCATTATTTTCATCCATTTTTATATCTCCTTAAAATTAAATTAAAATCATTTTAAAAAATCTATTATTAGTTTGTCTTTACTTCCATACCTCTTATACCCTCAAATTTAATTGGGGTTTTAGAATCTTTTGTACTAACCTCGCCTCCTTTATCATTAACTGTCCACGCATTATATAAAGTAAATATTTTCCCATTTTCTAGTTCAAGTGTAATTGTGGCATCTTTTATTTTTATAATATCATCTAAAGTAACATCTTTTAAAAATATATTACCTTCAATAAATGGGACTTGTGGTTCTGCTGTATATCCTACTACGTAATTAGTCCCTTTTTGTGCAGTTCTAAGTCTTCCAATACCACCATATTTAAATTCACCTTCACAATGTAGACCCCTACCATTGTATTTTAGTGTGACATATCCACCTAATAAATTACCATCTGCCATATTAATATCTCCTTATTTAAATCTAATCTGTACAGCAACTTGTAATAATTGTTTGATTAAAGTTGGCGACATCATGATATCAAGTCGTCTACTATTATTTTTATTTAATTCGACTTTTAAATCTTCAATAAAATCATCCAAATTTTGAACAAGTCCGTTTTTTTCCCATTGCATAAAACAAGCTATAGCTTCGCATTTAGCTAAATTAGGCGTTAAAATTTTTAAACTTGGATCTAAATTGTTTTCATTTTCTGCCAAGTTGTGCCTGTTATATTTAGTCCAAAAATATTGCTTAAAATCACTTCTTAAAAATGATAGCGTTAACATTGTTTCTGCACATTGGTAACTATCATCTGGCATGCCCGCATTATTTCTTTTGTAAGATGTAACAACTCTTTCAAGTGTAGGAGTATTTCCTATTGTAGTAATTGAACCAACACCCTTTAAAATTTGTGAATTTCTTGTGTCAATATCAATTCTATTATTTTGAAATGGCGGTTTAATTCCAACTAATGGGATATTTTGCAACGGACTTGCCGGATTAATGGAGCCACTTAATGCAATTTGTGCGGCTGCGGCTGCATTTATTAAATATGTTGGAGATACACTATTTGCATAGTTTAAAGGGATAATTGCTTCACAATTTAAATTGTCTAAATTTGCTTTAAAAATTTTATCGTTTGAATCTTCTTTATTAATTGTGATTAGCAATAGGCCATCGGTTTGTGAATTTGAACTCCATCTATTTTTCAAAATATCTGCCATTTTGTTATTAAATTCATAACTAAAAAATGGGGTTACGATTAAATTAAATTTATTGTCTTTTATTTCTTCTTTAAATAATGCGTCAATATCTTCCAAATATTCTTTTGTTGCACCTGCAAATTTAGTGATAATTAAATTATCTTTATCTGCATAAGTCATTTTTAAATTAGTTGGTAAAGGTTTATCTTCATACCCATTAAGGTAAATAGCGTAGTCATTATAAATTGATGACTTATGAATTGTTTTTATTAGAATCGCATTTGGCTTTGTTTGATCTAAAATACAAGTAACAGGTATATCAATATTGTTAGAAATTTCTTTTACTACTGCATTACAGATATCTTTTAAATCTTTTGTTGAATTAATTGTAATGTTTAAAATTTCACCAAAAATAATAATTGAAAGAACCCCATCTAGTATTGGTTTTGTAGGGTCTTCAAAATCAAAAACCAACGAAGTTGATGCTTCTTTATCTCCTTCAGCCACGGCAATACAACTTACTTCAATTTTTTTGTCGTTCTTTTTATATTTTAAATATTGTTGAAATAAATTAGATCCAAGGCCAAAAAGATCTTGAGCCTGTTTATCAGAATTAACTTGATATATTTTTGATAAATTAGCTTTTCCCAAGGTATTTTTAAAACCTATCAATAAAGTTTTAAATCCTTGTTGTTTTGTATTTGCAAGCGAGTTATCAAATTCTGCGCTCATACAAGGGACTTGTGAATCTGTAATTGTATTAAAAATCATTTAAAAAAATCCTTATGCTAAAGGAACGTCGTATTTAATTGTCTCGCAATATTTGACACTATAAGTAATAACTGTAATTTCATCATTACTTATAGTTTCAGTATTTCTACTATCGTAACTAGTTTTAATATATCTAATTTCAAAACCTTTAATTTTAATATTTGCAATTTGCTCTTCAATTTGGTTGGCTATAATATCACTTGAATTGTCATTATCTGGATTATTTAAACGATTGTAAATTACAAAATTTACATCTGTATCTCTTATTGATCCTCTTGGGTGTATATCTTCTATCTTTTCTTCACTTGATATATATATTCCTATTGCTGGTAGATCTATATCATCATCAAATGTTAAAAAGTTATGAACATAAATATTTTCTTTACACTCTGTTTTATTTATAATCGAGTCTTTTAATAATTTTTTAATTTCTATTCTCTTGTGAGTCATTTTTTTTAAACTTTCTTTAAATATAATTTATTAAAACCTTCATTTTTATATATTTTTTCATGAATGATATATTTGTTATTTTTATATTCTATGCTGATAATATCTTTTTTATTTATATCTATATTATTTGGAATATTTAATATTAGACTGTAATCAATGACTGTGGAATAATTTCTTTTAGAAAACCTGCTTTCATTAAATTGGACAATACAATCAATTACTTTAGTTGTATTGTCCTTTAAAAATAAGGTTATTTCTTCCTTAAATACTTCAGTCATTTCTTTTGTAGCGTCTAAAATTAAATCATCCCATTTTGATGATTTAGGCAATTAAAGCTCCCGTTGAAATGAATGAAGAAAATAGAAGCCTCGAATAAATGCCACTTCCAGCATCAAGAGTGTAGCCAATTGCTAGTGATCCAGCTTCCTTTTTACATGAAATAACTTTAGTTGTGGGTGCATAATATGCCATTTGTCCGGCTGTAAAATCTCCAGTAATTTGAAATTTATAGATACCGGATGTTATAGCGGTTACTCTCTCGCCTTTTTTTACATTAATTGCACTTACAAGGACAAGGCTTCCTAAAACAAATAGTTCTCCTCCTTTTAAAGTATCCGGTGCAATTATTCCAAAATTATTAGCATCTGAATTATAGTTACGCATTTTATACTTTCCTTTATTAATTAAATATATTTTTTTACACTATCTAAATTAGGTTTTAGCTAATTTAGGATTATGTAAGTAAAATCCTTTAGTATCTATTGCTTTAGAAGCTGCAAACATTTTACAAGTAAATGTAACGGCATTGATTTTTGGATCATCTATTCTTGTTATTTTTGGCTCTTCATAACCTTTTAAATAAGATAAAATTAAACCGTCAATATCTTCCGGACTTGAAATAAAAATAGCCGCATTTTTCCCTAATTCCTCAAGTCTATTTTCAACTATTACTTCAAATCTTCCAGCATAAATATTTAAATCTTGTGATTTTACTGCTGGAATAGAAGCTAAAACTCTTCTTACTATTGGTTCATTTGTTTTAGTTGTATAAACATATTTATACTCTGGAATTTCAATCAAATTATTATCAGCATCTTTTAATCTTGTTAATGCAACTAGAGCTTCTGTAATAACATCATCACTAAATATTTTATCTTTTGTTTCAACCGCAATATTTCCTCTTTTTTCATGAAATATAGGAAGACCATCTGATAAATTAGTATTATTTTTGGTTAAGTTATTATATACGAGTGTTGAAATCTTTTTAGCTGTTGAGTCCGCAAACATTTGAAAGGCTCTTGGTAAAACATTTAAACGGTCGTTTAAAAACATTTCTTCAGAAAATGAAAAACTATTTCCGTGTTTAGATGTCTTATAAGTTTCTGCACTTTCACCAAAAGTAACTTCGTTATATGCTTCTAGTTCTCCAAGATCCGCTAATTCACCAAATGATCCCGTTTGTAATTCAGTTTTGATATTTAGGTCACTTACTTCTACTTTTCTTACAATTTTTTCATAAGTCTTACTAACTATTTTATATCTATCTCTTAAAGTTTTATCTGCAATATTAGATAGAATTAAAGGTAAATCTGTTGATGTAATTGCACGCTGGAATAGGTCAACTGGATTATATAAATCCCCATTTCTAACTAAACGCCTAGCTATTTCTACCATTGATAAATTCAAGAATCGTTTACTATTATCATCAATTTTATCTTTATCGCCTAGCATTCTATATGTAAGTGCGCTTTCAATTCCTGATCTTGTAAACTGGCTTTCATCATGACCTGTTGAAGTAACAGGAGCATGTCGCATTTGTGTATTCTTTTCTTTAAAATCTTTTAAAACAATTTCAGATATTCTAACTTTTGCTTCATCCAAACTTGTAACTGATTTAATTATCTCATTAGCTCTTGTAAAATCTAAAAAAGACTCTGAACAAATACGGTTTATTTCAGAACAATCATTTGCTGATAATTCTTTTTTTATTGCACTTACAGGCTCAGAATTTGCATTTGCACGAACTTGATTTACAGGTTCAGGACTTGCAATTGTCTGTGTAGTTGTTGCTGTTTGGTTATCTGTTAACATTAATAATCTCCTATTTTCAATAATTATTTGAGGGATATAATCATCATCTAAAGCACGCACGCCAGCGTCTGGATCTGCTGGTACAGTTACAAAGGAAAGTTCAAGTGGTAAAATCTTAGTGGCTCTTACGGTTTCGTATTTTTCACCTTCATTTTTATATTTTTTGTAATCTAAAACACGATATCCTATTGACACATTTCGCAAAATGCCATCTAAAATATCTTGATAAATTGGTTCAACATCATCTCTTTTAGAGAATCTTATTTTTGCTTTAAGCTTTCCCTCCTCAACCCATGAATTTTCAATAACTCCAATTTGACTATTTAATTCGTAGTAATGGTCTTTTAGTAATGGTGCACAACCAGATCCAAATCTTGAAAAATCAATTGAATCTTTTGTGATTTCAATTTCCTCATAAACTGGGTCTTCGAACCATCTATAACGCAAAACTTTTGCTCCAGTGGAGGCGATAACTTCAATAGTTCTATTTTCTGCATCTTTATTATGTACTTCAAATGAAATAGATCTTATTGCGCTATTTCTTTTTATTATTGTCACTTTTCTTACTCCTACTAGAATTTAATGAGCCATTTTGTGTTGTATCCTTAGGGTTGCAATCCAGCTTTATTCCCATCCTATCTAGCTCATCAAATATGTGCTTAATTTTTTGCAAAACGGTTGCACTATTTTGTCCATATTCTCGGTGAATTTCATCAAGGGAACAAAATCCATTTCTAATTTTCATAATATCTGCTTGAACTTCTTTAAGTGGATCAATCATTTCTCTTCTTGGAGGTGTCCAATTTACTTTAATTTTTGTTGTGTCAATTCCGTAATATAAGTTAACAGATTGTAAAAACCATTTAAAAACAGGTTCACAAAACATTGGAATCAAAATATTCCACCGCCACATCTCAATATTGCGATAAAATTCTAACCAACCCATACGACCGCTTGAAAAATTTACTTGCGATAAATCACCGCTTAATACCTCATAAGTAACACCTAAACCGCATGCTATTTTCTTTAAATAAGAAGCACAAAAAGCCTCGTGTCCTGTAACTGTTGGAGGTTTTGATAAGGTAACAGTGCGGCCGGCTGGTAAAGTTACGGTAAGACCTGGCATCATTTCTATATTTTTATTTTCTTCATCATCTTCATTTGATTCTGTTGGACAATTCCCATCAATATCATGAACAAATGCGGTATATAAGGATGCTATTTTTCTTCTTATAAGTTCTGCATGTTGGTAATCAGACAAATCTTTCACATCTAATAAAATAGGAGCTAACCAAGGAATACCACGAACTTGAGAAGTATTTTCCATTCTTAACATTTGCAACATTTCATTAGATGATATTAATGTACTTTGTGAATAATAAGAATTAATATTATTTTTAACAAAATAGCCAAGTCGCCTACCTCTCTCATTAAATTTAATTCCTTGGCTAATGATATCAGGATCGCTAGGGTCTTTTATTCCTGTATTATCTTTATTTATATCAATTAACTCTGATCTTATTAATTTTAATTCAAAAGGAATTTTTCCATTTTCAAATTTATTAGGAAATTTTCTAGCAAAACAATCTCCTGATTCAGCTACTTCTTTCATAATTAATGCTTGCATGCCTGAAAATGTAAGCATTTTTTCAGCATCAAAATCTGTCGATTCTGTAAAATTATTCCAAAGCTCTTGAACTTGTTCATGCGGCTTTCCGTCTTTAACAATTTCAGCGGTGATTCCAGTTCCTACCGTGTTGCTTTCAATAGCTGTAATTCCACGGCGTGAATAGCCATCATTCTTTACTAAATCACGGGATCTTGCTCTTAAAATATCAAGTCCTAAACGTGAATCTGAATTTATTGAGCTATTATTTAACTCCCAATATTTATATCGATCCGATTTTGTAGCACCTTGGAAATTTCTTATTTCATTTAAAAACTCTTTTTTATGCCTTATTAGTTGCCTTTTTTTACTTTCATTAGAAGAAAATAAGTCTTTAAATTTATCAATGAAGTCCATTTTTTTTAGACTCCCTTGTTAAATATAGAGTAACTTAACATAGTTCTTTGTTTTTTTGTTACTTTAGATAATTCATTAAGAAGTATTTGTCTTGCCTTAAGCATTTCATCTATAGATCTGTAAACAACTTCTTTCCCATCATCAAATTTCACAGAATGAATAGATTTTGATATGGAAATATTTAAAGCTTCTAATCTGTTTTCAATTTCTTCTTTTTTCATTAAAAAAAACCCCCAAATATGATTTTATTTGGAGGTGAAATATTTTACTCAAAAATTTGCAAAATGGCTTAATATTAACGTTTATTTACCGAAATTAAGTAAATTATAGAGAAAGGAGAGAAAAATGATATTAAAAGGTAACTTTGAATTGACTATTGATGAAATGATAAAATTGCAAGAGAAAAATAAAAATAAAGTTTTTTATATAAAAGATTTATCTGGTCATTTGTATAAAGCAAAAGAGATTCAAAAGAATAATGATATTATAATTTTCAAATATTCTAAAGGCATATTTTGCGATCTTATAGCATATATTCCTATAAATAAAATTGTAGCAATATCAGAAAATGAAAAACAATAAAATGATGAACTTTGTGCCATCTTTATCAAAAATCGAGCTAAAAACGGCCTTAAAACGATTCTGAAATAATGCAACAATATTAATATGTTACTTAATAAGAGAGATTAATTAAAATATCCTCAATGTTTTTCACTCGAATTGCGCCCAAAGCCTCTAATTCATGTGGCCATTGCAAATTAGAATTTTCAAAATTATTATTTAATATAAATAATGGCCTGCCCTGTTTTAAGACAGTCCTAGCATTTGATAAAGTCCCTGATCTGTCCCTTGCTTCCACAATTATTGTCCCATTTGCTAGGGCTGACATAGTTTTGTTTCTTTCAATAAAAAATCTTTTTTTAAAAGGAATTTTTAATCGCTCATATATAATAAATGGAACCTGTGAAATTAAAAGATGATTTTTAGCAATTTCATTCATTAAATCTTTATTATTTAATGGGTAACAATGATTTAAGGATGTTCCTATTACTGCAATTGTTTGACCATTTTCTTCTAGACAAGCTTTATGTGCGGCAGTGTCTATACCTTCGGCAAGCCCCGAAATAATTACAAAACCTTTTTTTACTAACATTTTTGATATTTTTGATGCTCTTTTTAAGCCTTCATTGCTTGCGTCTCTTGACCCAATAATTGCAATTGATGGCTTATTTATTAGTTCATATTTACCCATATAATATAATAAATATAACTTAGTATTTAAATCTAAAAGTTTTTTCGGATAATTATCTTTACCATAAATAATAGATTCGAAAGAATTTAAATCTTTTGTCATACTTTTTATTTCTTCAAAATATTTTAAGGCAATATCTTCTTTTACTAATTCTTTAATTGAATCACTATCTATAAAGTTTTCTTCTATCATTTTAAAAGAATCTGTTAACTGATAATAGTGATTTATTTCTTGTTCAAAAAAAGCTTCGTATCTTCCTATTTCTAATTTATTATTCATACTTTCACCGATGCTATTTTAATAGTGGAATCTCTTAATTTTTTGCCATCAAAATAAATTTCCATGTATCTATTTTTTTCGTTCTCATTGTTACTAGTAAGATCTAAAAAAATAAGGCCTTTTGAAATATTTGAATTTACGAGATTTTGTTCAATTTCATCAAATTGCTCTACTAGTCGATCACTATTAAGAGAAGTCACAACAGCTTTGTATTGCCCATTGGTTTGTTTAATTTGAAAGTTCATAATTTTAATAAATCCTTATCTAATAAATAAAAGAATGTATTCATTACCTTACAGGACTTTAGCGAATGCGTTCGTTTTAATTAATAATTACTTTAATGTATTCATTATTTTACGAGACTTTACCGTCCGCGTGCGGTTTAAAAAAATGATTTATTGTTTTCACCAATGTGAAAACCTTGAACTATTATTAAGCCAGCTATGAGTTTTTCTAGTTGGTTTTTTCATAGTTTGTACATTTTTATTAGGTTCTTTTGTTTCTTTAATTTCCCTTTTATCACCTAAAGAGGATTTAATAATCATATTTTCACTTTCGATTGCAATATTATTTGTTTTTATTATCTCAAGTTTTCTTTCTAGTTCAAACCAATCTTTTTCTTTAAATCTTTCAATTCCAAATATTGAAGCGCAAGCCCTAGCGTAAACACGGCAGTCTAGGGCTTCGTTTCTGCTTCTTTGTTTAATCCATTTGCCTTTAAGCTCGTATTCACAAGTTAACTCTTTAAAAAAACTCTCATGATAATTTGGAAAATGGCAATAACCCATTAATAAATCAAAATCAGATTTATTTTTGCTTAAATAATCCATCAATTCTGCTTTATATGCGTTAACATTTACCCTATAAATTTTAATACCTTTTAAAAGTTTATGGCCTGTTTTTTTAAATTCCCTTAATGGGGATATATTAAAATACTCAGTCATTTTATCTCTTCCTTGTATAGGAAAAACATGAGTAAATTTAAAATTTTGACAGAAAGAATAAACATAAAAAGCGGTGTTGCCATCGCTTGCATCAATTCCCATTTTAGAAATTTTCATTTTTAAATCTGATCCTTCGATATCAAATTCTTCATTTACAATTTTAGCGAGTTCTTGCCAAACTTCATTTTGATCAGTTTTTCCATATAAAATACGATAATCAACTGACCAACTTTCCTTATTTCTTCCCCATGCGACAACTTCACAATGCAAACGATCATGTTGGACATCGACCCCACAAGTTAAAAATAAGCCGCCAATTGGTACCTTATTTAATTCGTAATTTTCCCTACGGTTATATATTTTTTCCCAATCTATTATTTCGCCTGTTTCTTCAAATGGAAGTCCTAAAACAGTATTTACAAAACTTTTATATTTATTAATATCATTTTTAGATTCCTCAAATAATTTTACAGCTTCCCACCATTTAAACCAGCCATCCGGTGAATAAAGTCCGCTAATAAAATAGCTAGCATGTGTTGAATCTTTACTTACGGCCGTAGCTCTCCATTCACCATTATTTAACATTTTAGATTTTTGATATTCTTCAATTAAATATTTACAGCTAATACACTCATATTTTACACTGTGATATTTACCTTCTTCCCATTTTAATTGCTCAAATTCCAATGTTTGATAAAAATTACATTCGGGACATGGGACAAAATACTTTCTTTGATCACCTTCTAAATATGATTTATTAATTTTAGATCTTGAAGCACCTAGAGATGGTGTTGATATTAAAATAATTTTTTTATTAGGAAATGTATTTGTTCTTTGCATTGATAATTCAATTGGGCAGCCTTCACCTTCGACATCGTCGGGCATGCGGTCAATTTCGTCTAATACTAATTTACCAATGGGTAAAGAACATAGGCTTGAAGCACTATTTGCCCCTGATATCGCTAAATAGCCTCCTTCAAATTCTTTCATTAGAATAGTATTTCCAGAATCTCTTTCTCTTGCATCTTTTATTTTATTTTTAAGAGATTTAGAATTTTCAAACATAGGTTTTAATCTAGTTTTAGAAAACTTTTCTGCAAGTTGAACAGAAGGTAACACATACATAATAGGAGATGGCGATATATCAACGTAATAACCTATAAAATTACATGCTGCATTAGTAAACCCTAATTGTGCACCTTTCATTATCGTAATTTTTAAAAATTTAGAACTGCATGATAAATTTTTTAATATTTCCCTCAAGTATGGCGTTATGCTTAAACGATATAGACCCGGACTTGAAGAAGAAACAGAAGATAAAATGATATTTTGCTCTGACCATTCATCTATATCTATTCGTTTTGTTGGCTTTAAACCACGCTTAAATGCTTCAATATAAAAAGAATTATTTATATTCATCGTTAGATAGTTCCCTTAAAGCAAGCTCTATTTCTTCACGCAATAAAAAATAAATTTCATTACGATCATTCATTGCAACAAATTGAGAGGCTAAACGATCTGGTAGATTAAAAAGCGATTCTTTAATGCGCTTACCAATTTCATAAAAATCTTTTTTTACTTTATTCCCATCAACTAAACGGCCGCTAAGTTCTTCTACTTCTAAACGTTCAAGTTCTGCTGAAAATTGCATTTTACGAGTGCGGGCTTGTTCATACGATTCTTTATTATCAATTTTAAAAATATTTGTTTCTGTTTCTTCCGGTTCTTCCGTTTCAATTTCATTGGAGTTTAGAGATAGTTTAGTCTCTAAACTTTTTTTAGGCTCATTGTTTAGGGGTAGTTTAGTCTCTAAACTTTTTGAGTTATAATCAGGATCAGATTTAGATAAGACTTCTAAAACTTTTTTGTAATCAAATTTTAGTTGATTGCTTATAGGATCTCTTGCCATAGCATGATTGAGCCTCCCCTCTTTTTTAAGCTGCGAGATCCGACTTTTTGAAAGATTTAATTTTTTTGAAAGTTCATTTTGGTTTAGAAGCATACCACAGTCCTAGGGGTTGGGGTTTTTTTTGTCTAAAGCGTTTATTTTAGCGGAAAAGTTTAGGTTATAAAAATTTTATAACCAGCCAAAACCGGAGCGCCTCGCTGCCACCGGGAAATAAACGCTAGGAAGAACCTACAAATATAGATAACTATATAATAAATAATTACTTACTCTAAGTTAAATAAGTATTATTATTTGTTAATTGCCAATTTGTTTTTCACACCGTTTTTATTCTTTTCACAAGAAAGATATTCTTTAATATGTTTGTTTTTAATATAATCTAAACACTCTGAATCTAACCAATCTATTAAGTATTGCTTAAGTCTAATATCTAATTTATTAATATTGATAGCGAGCCTTTGAACTATTTTAATTTGTTTGTCATTTATTTCTTTATTAATCATATGTATATATATCTCTTTAATAATTATTAATCACGGCAATTCTTATCACAATGCCATGTATAGAATTGATTATCTTCAACTAATTTGAAGTCATAAAAACCATAAGCTACAGGGTTTTTTCCTTCAATATCTTGAATTTCTCCGGCTTTTTCTTCTGTAAATTCTCCAGTATTATATACAGTAAAATGAATTTTACCGTTTTTTGAACTATCGTTATCATGTACAAAATAAATAAACCCATCATATATTTTGGCTTGTTTAAACCAATTCATTTGTTCTTGAATTAGATTTAAATTATTTTCAAAATATTTAATCATTTTTTCATTGCCAAACTTAAAGCCTGTGTCGTAGGCGTATCTTAATAAATCAGATATTTTACTTATAAATTCTTTGTCAACTAACTCTTTTTCTTTCATATATTTTGTTAGAGCTTTTTTCTTTGATACTAGTAATAAATTCATTTCTTGAGATGTGCATGGTGTCATTTTTTTAATTCCTTAAATGCTATGTTAACATAGTAATTCATATTATTTGAAAGTTTTCTTTCGTATACTTCATTAGCTCTACTCTTTAATTTATCAAATAAGCTTGTGTTTTTTCTTAATATTTCAGACAAAGATACATCTGATTTTAATTTACCGTATTCAGTTCTTTTACCATTTCTTTTTAAAGATAATAACGTACCAGCAATTGATCTACCTTTTTTAGGTGAAACCATGAAAGTATCTTTAGGTTCAACAATTTGTCCTTGAATAGTAGCTACAACTTTTAAAAATTTACGCCCGTTTTTTCCTCTTACAGGTTGCAATTTGTAAGGAAATGAAGAGACGCTTTCGTTTATTTTAGAAAAAACTACACGAGCAAATAAACTAGGAATAGGAGTGCTCATATCTACCTGATCTTTACCTCGCCTAACTCTTTTTTTATAAAGCTTTTTATCTATTTTTAATTCATTTTGCTTAGAAAGTTCCTTTCTAGTTGTTACTAAAACTGTTTTTACAGTCTGACTTAAAGTTGTAACAAGAGCTTTTCTTATAGCTTCTTTTCTTAAATATTCTGTAAGCTGTGTTAATTTATAAAGTGATTCATATTTAATTTCTAATAATTTACTCATTTAAAACCCCCATTAAAATCAAATATTGTTAGAGGATGATTTGATAATTTAGTCCTAATCTTTTTTTTGATTTGAACCATAGGTTCATTTATATCAAGAAAAAAACCATTTTCATTTTTATTTGCATCATCTAATTCACAATAATATCTAGTAATAGGTAGTTTTTTATGCTTTGGTGGTAATTCATTTTTTACTAATTCTAGTGGTAATTTTGTTAGCTCTGGATCATCTAAATTTAAAGACAGCATCCTATATAAATAAGGTAAAAGCATATTGAAGGCTATTAAAATGTGATAAGGCTCGACATCATCCCTTGTTGTCATATTAGTTTCATCAATTAAATCTTGAACTGTAATAATTTTATTGCGGTAAATTTCGCAATATTGATATCTACATAATATATAAGCCGCTTGTCTAACGTTCTCCGTAAAATAAGGGAACTCCATTTTCTCACGTTGTAACTTTGTAAATTGTGGAATCCGACCCATTCTTAAAACGGCACTTTTAATCGTTTCATTTCTTATTTTTTTACGGTCGACGTGCATATTTTTACCTTTATTATAAAAATAAATTAGCAGCTTATAAATTTATTTAAAAAACAATTCGTCGTCATCATCATCTTTTTTAATATTTGTCTTTTTTGAAATAGGACTAGGCGTATTTTTATCAACTAAAATCGGTTCTGCTAGTGCTTTTCTTTGTATTCCATTCTTTTTATCTTCACCAATAGCAGGTCGTACATAATCTTTAATCTCAAATAATCTTACTTGTGGTTCATTTCTTCCATTATAATCATTAAATTTATGAAAAACATCAGCACTAAATTCTCTACCAATTAAATTTTCTAATTCATTTAATTTAAGGTTTTTAAATTGACACGCTTTAATTATTAATGCTACTTTCTTTAAATTGTATTCTGATTGTTCTTTTGTAGCAAATACTAAACCATAAAATACACAGTAATTTTTAAATTTTTGGCTTGTAACTTTAAATTTAAATTTAATCTGTGTATTACCGTTTTTTGTAACTGAATTATCAACATTTTCAACTACAAAATTATATCTACCCTTTTCAATAATATCATTCTCATTGTCATATTCATCTGTATTAATTTCCATATTAAAATCAAAATCAATCATAATAAAAACCCTTTCTAAATAAGTGTTATTTTAATAAAGAATAAAATTTTAAATAATCGTCTTTACTATTTCCTATTGTAATAACTGTGTTTAATGAGTAGCGAGATTTTGCAAGAATAGAAGCGGTTTCTTGAGTATAAATTTTTCTTCCCATTTCTTCCCTTGGGATTTTTCTTTTGTCTTCTAATTCTTTAAAGGTGAAAGATTTTGAAACAAATAAAACAGCATCAACTTGAGCCACTATATATGAGCAACTTTTTTGATTTAATCTTAAGGAATAGCGATCAAATGATTCAGCTAACGGGTTATCAAATCTTTTAATTTGTTCATGAGCTATAAATATAATATTTTTATTATGATTTTCTAATAAACTTTTAAAGCTTTTTAATAATGTAACCCACTTTTTTTGAGCTTGCTCAAAACCTTTTCCATAGTCAAAATCCGTGATCGTTTTTTTTCCATGTTGATTACAAACATGCTCAAAAATCATTTGTTCTAAAAAATCAATACTATCTATTACAATAGTATCATATTGCTTAATCTCATTTAATTTAAAACAATCAAGAAATTCATCAAAATCTTTAATGCCTGATATTCTATTTACGTTTAGTTTTTTTGTACCATTTTCAACATCTAAAAAAATTGGATTAGGCGCAAAACTCGCTAGTGTTGATTTTCCTACACCAGCCGCACCGTAAAGAATTATAAAAAATGGTGTATCAATTTTCCCTTGATTTATTTCCATAATATTTTAAACCCTTAAACATGAAATGAAAGCTTAGAGCCTCTAAAAAAAGGCACAAATCTTTCATTATTTGAAATTTCATTATTATTTTTATTATTTCTACGCTCTAAATATCTTCTAATTTCAAACACGCCAAAATGCCTTAATTCAATTCTATTTAAATCAATTAAAATGTTAGATATTGTTTTAAAAAATTCATTTACCACCAAATAACAATCATCTTTATGGATTAGAAGACCTGAATTTTTTAAAGACTCGTGTAATTTTTCGGATAGTAAAATACTATAATTTGAATCACTGAACTGATCTGATTTGTTCTTTAAAGAGTATTTAAAATTCTTAGAAAACTTACAACGTACTACTGGCTTAATATTAATATTGTTAATTTTTTCTTTTGTTTTAAAATTCATTCCTGATTTAATATTGTAAGTTTTTTTGTAGAAAACTCCCAAGTTCGTTATTTTTAAAACATTATTTGAATTAATTTCTTGAATACACAAATGAATTATTCTGTTTACAATAAGTTCTAATTTGCAAGTATCCACTGTGTAATCTTCTAGCATTGTGTTAATTAAATCTTTTTTTGTATATGTTTTATTACTAACAGTTTTTTTCATTTCTAACCTCAATTTATTACAAAAACATCTTCAATTGCTTTGTTTATTTCTTGATCGTTAAGATATTTTTTTAGTAATAAGACACATGACAAACTTTCATTAGTCATATTTCCTCTGTCTCTTAGATTTAATATTTTCTTTATTAGAGTTTCTTTATCTATTGGTTTTTCAATATATTCATTAAAATCAAGTGATAGCTCAATAAACTGATCAATTTTTAGAAAATATTTTTCGGATAGGTAACACTTTTCAATTAAAGATGATTGATTATAAGTATAAATATATTCATTTTCATCAATAACTGACTTATTATCGAGTAACAGTTTAAGAGCTTCTTTTGTATTCATATTAACCCCCATTATTAAAAGCTTGAATAATATTTAATATTTTTTGAAATAATATTTTTGATTATTAGCAAGATGATGAGGGTTAATATTTTGCTAATGTGATTATTTTTCATTTTATCTCTCAAAATTGTATTATTTTAAAAATTATTTTAGACTCATTATTAAACCATTATTGCCATCAATAATTTGTGGCATCTTGCCATCCCACTTTTTAATCATTTCCATTTGTATAATTTTGGGATTATCTGAAACTGCTTTTCCGAGAATTTCGGCAGATTTTGCTTCGGCTTGGGCACGAATAATTTTTGTTTGTGCATCAATTTTAGCTTGTTCTTGTAGAAATTTAGACTTCTCGGCTTCTTGTTCTTGGATCATTTTAGATTCAATTGCTTTTTCTAGCGAGTCCGATAGTTCTGTGTCTTCAATAACAACATCTGTTAAATTTACTAAATTATTAAGTTTTAATTTTGAGAGTTCAAGAACTCTTTTTTTGATATCATCTCTTTGTTTAACAATATTTTCAGCGGTTTTTGTGGAAGTAATTTCTTTTAGTGCTTCAATAACTTTCGGAATAACAAAATTATCAACTACGTTGCCGTTGTAGTTTATTAAAATATTTTTGACTGAGTTATCTGGAATTTCATATTGAATTCTTATTTTGGTTTTAACTGGCTGCAAATCGGAAGAGTAGACATTCACTTCTTTTTCGATTGATTGATTAGCAATAGAAAGTTTTAATATTTCCGTGCCAAATGGATTATAAAAGTACATTCCTTCTTTATAAACTATGTTACTAGGTTTACCGAATTTTACTTCAATGCTTCTTTGCATTGGCTCATTTTGGTGGCAGGAAGCAACTAATAAAGGTAATATATAAATTAATTTTTTCATGTTATTTTTTCCTTTTAAAAAATGATTTATTTCTGTTTTTTATTTTGATTATTATAAATAGCAATATTATAATGCTATTTATAAAAACTATATTAATTATAATTAATATTTTCATTACTGTATTACCCATTTCTATAATCTAAAGTTAGCTCTTATCTTCTAGTAACATTTTTTCAATATAATTTAATACTATGTTATTAATAATTAGAGGTATTTGAATAAAAATATATATCGAAAGATAATCAATTAGTAAGTTTTTATAGAAGTAAAATATAATAATACCAATTATATTTAATAATATTATCAAAAATGAATATAAATAAATTACAAAGCTAATGTTTACAATATTATATTTTTTTCGACTTATAGTATCAATATTATCATCAATCATATTATATAACCTTATATTTTAATATTATTTTTCTAAATATTCATTTAATTTTCTATTTAAAGTTTCAAATGTAAGCCAATTAATAAAAACAAATAAATGAACCATAAATATGACTAAGTTTTCATTTTTTGAAGTATTATTTGTAAAGAAAGTATAAATGCATAAAGAGCTACTAATTAATAAAAGCAATGAATAAAATTTGAATATATTTCCCATCATTTTACAAAATGATCCCTTATGTGTCATATTTAATACCTTTATATTTAATTATTAAATGGAAATACTTAAGCTTTTATAAATTTTCTTCAATGAATTCAAAAGTAACTTTAACTTTAGAAACTTTTTCATATAGGCTTTTTAAACCATGTAAATCTTTCCATAAATTTGAAGTTTGATGCTCAAAAGCGTCATCAATAGGGCATCTTTTATCCCCTAATGCTTCTAAATTTTCTCCAATATAGCAATTAAATTCTATCTTACGAGGTTTTTTAGGTTCATTATATTCTTTATATTTATTAGAATTTATATTAGATAAAAAATCTTTATAATCAATATACGATGTGTAATTATTCTTTTCTAAAATTAAATTACCTTTTTCAATATGATAAACTCCTCCTATATCTGAAATTACTTTTTTCCCTTTTTCCATTATTATTTTTAGAGCTTCATATTTATCTAAATTAAACATTTTAATTACTCCAATTTATTATCAAATATTCAAAAAATGTATTTACTTATTTATTATTGTTCTTATTCATATTTTAGAAACGGCAATACGGCTTCCAGTTATCAATATTTCCTACTGGCCTTTTAGTTTCTGTTGGAGGAGGCGATTTTCTATTGTTTACCTTTTCAATTTCTTTAATTAATTGATCAATCTCAATATTTATATCTTTCATAAGATGATCCCATCCAGCAGTCCATCTATCGCCTACCGCTAAGTCTCTATTTGCATTTGCAATGCAAAATTCTTTATCTAATAAAAGATTTTTTAATTTAAACATATTTAAATCGTTCATAGATTTTTACTCCAATAGTTCATAAATAAAAAAATTATTTGTCTTCTTTAATTTCTTTAAATGATAAAATAACCTCAAATTTCTTACTGCATTCACATTCATCTTTAAGTATTTCTAATATATTTCTTATTGAATTTAGATTCCTTATTATTGAAAATTCTTTGGAAACATTAAATGTGTAGCCATGAAAATCATAATTATTAGACAAGTTTGTAACACCTAAAGAAGCACCTTTACTTAGTAAAAATCTAACATTATTTTTATCATCTTCTTGAAAAGGATAGTATTGTTTAAATTTAACATCTTTAAAATCTAAGAATGTTTCTATACTAATATGATTTTCATTTTCTTTTTCATCAATTAATTTAATATTATTGTTTTTTACATTATAAAAATGCTTAATATTATGTTCATTAATAATTATTTTATTTTTTAATAGTTCAATGAGAGCTTCTTTTGCTGTAAGAAAAAAATCGTTATCAATCCTATTTTTTTCTTTTAGGGATTCGTGCCAACCGTGCTCAAATCCTCCTCTAAATGAAATTTGTCTTTCAAGTACAGCATTATCGCCGTTATTAGGTTTTTTTTTAGAAAAAAATTCATAAGCTTTTTCTTTATCGTTTAGGCAGCTATCATGGAATTCTTTTAATACATCTAATTTTATTTTTAAAATATTGTCCATATTTGCCATTTTATTTATTCCTATTATCTATTATTTTATCATTGAATATTAAGTATTAGTTACTTAATAGGTCTTCGTTATAATCGTCTTGTACCCATTTTATTATTCCGATTAGAAAGGCTGCAACATCTCCGACTTCTTCTAATATTCTAATATGGTCTATTGGTTTTTCTGAATTAAATTCGTTTGAAACTTCACCTAATTCTATGGAAGCTAGCTTTATTAATTCTAGCGGATGTAAATTTTCTAGTGGTTCTTTTTTAATATTTTTTTCTGAATTTAATTGATGTAATGTAACAGCTTTTAAAACTTGTGTTTGTTCTAAATATCTTTTCTCTTTGGCTATTGTGCCATTTGACAATAAAAAATGAAAAGGATGAAATAGCATAAAATTGTCTCCTTAAAAGTATTTATTAACTTAAATCAACATTTTTAAACTACGAGAATTAAATCAGTTTGTATCATTATCCACATTAGATATTTGAAAATATTTTTTATTATTGATTTTATTGGTTTCGTTATCCATGTGTTTTCCCTATTTGTGGATAACGTATGGATAACGGAAATTAGGGGGGTAAATATTTAATTTAAAAGCTGATAATTTTTAGTAACTGTATGGTTTTTATTTGTTATTGCTTTTTTACTAAGGATATTTTGGCTAACCATTTCTTCAAGCGTTTCTTCGGCTGCATTCGTTTTTGTGCCAAGTATTTGGGTAATTTCCCTTAGTGTAGCATTGTTTGATTTACGTTTATGGGTTTTAAAATAAGATATAATTTTCTTCTTATATTTTGTAAATTGTGTCTCTTCTAGGTCTATATCCAAAAATTCCAACATATCTAGTGACAGTGTATACAGCATTTTTTCAGCTAATTTTATATCGTTTAAATTAACATGATGATCGTCTCTACCTATCGCATGCAAAGAAGCTACACGCACGATTTGCTCTGCATAACGTGAATACATGTTATGTTCTTCATATTTTTTATTCTTTGTTAAAATTTCTCTCTTATCGTCAATTCTCTCAACTAATCTGTGAAAATATAGTTTTGTTTCTTCATTTTCCCATTGCATTTTTCGTTTAATTATTCTTTGTGGTACATGAGTATCTAGGACAATATTTTTATTACTGGAAATTATAGAATCAAGGCTTTCTTGTGTGTTTTTAATTTTCTCATATTCATCATTGATTGAATCTTGGTAAATTTTCTTTAATTTACTAACTAAAAATTCAGGGCATTTTGTTCTTGTTGCCTCGTGGTTTACTTTAGGAATATCCCTATTAATTGCCAATAAAAATCTATTTAAAAAACCTGAATTGATAGCTTGCTGATCTTTAAATTGTTTCATGCCTTCCATAGAGCTTAAAGTAAACAAACTAAATTTAGGTTGTTCTATCATTGGAATTTTAAAGCTTCTTGAAGAAATACCTTCAATATATTCCCTGTGATTCCATAGTTCCATTATACGACCGGTCATTTGATATAGTGGAGATGTTGGAAGTGATTTTAACATGGGAGTAAAGTAAGTGTGAACTTCATCTGACACATGAATACGAGAATTATAATCATATAGGCACATGAGAAGCCCATTTATTGAAGTAAATTTTTCATTTGCTAAAAGATTTTGATCAACTTGTAATAAAATATCTTTTATAAAATATAAAACATCGTCTTTACCTCTACCCGTTACAGCAAACCCCATTTGATAAAGTGATAGTGAACAATTTGTAGGGGATAAATATCCTGATTGAGCTACTGCACTAATGGCACTAAATGCAGCTAAAAAATGAAGTTTATCTAAGGAATACCTTGAATTTTTTGTAACATATTCAAAATATTCTTTCACAAAACCTTGGCTAATTTTTATTGCTTCATTCATATATTTATCATTTTCTAGATTAGAGTTTTCTTCATTTGATTCTATTAAATCATCTGCATTTTGACTACCTAATAAAATTAAATTCTCTCCTAATTCTTTTATCATAGGATCAATGTTTTCAGAGGGCATATTTGCAATTTCAAGTATTTCTAATGGTGGATATTTTGATCCAAATCCAAACTGTGTTGCCCATTGGAAAATATTATCTTTTTTTGAATAAATACTTTTATTATTTTTTGTTATACTTGAAGCTTTTTTGCACCAAGTATCCCATACATCAAAAGCATCATCTCTACCTGTATTATACAAACGCATTCCAATTTCACGCCAAAAGTTCCTAGTACAATTTGATGAAATAAGCTCTAAGGCTTCTTTTATTTTTTCCCATTCAAGATCTGTTACGTAAATAGGTTCAAATGAATTTTCATTATTTTTATATTTTATTTTATTCGGATTTTCTTTTTCTAATAAAGCTTCAAGCCATATTGGTAATTCTGCAACTTCAACTAAATCAGGATGCCAATCATCATCAAATCGGTAGTTATTTCCTGTTACATGTTTAGACGGAGGAAAGACGACAAAGCCATTTTCAGCCCTAAAATCTAACCCATCATTTAAATGAATTCTATTTTTAAATTTTTTATCTGTTCTGAAATATAAATGTTTTCCTCCTGATCCTGTGTGAACTAAAACAGTTTCCGGAATTCCTCCATGCGGTTTAGCTAAGGAAACTAAAGTTTGCCAGCCGTCAATGTGTTCCTTTACATCAACATCCAAAACTACAATGCCGAATCCGGTAGCAAATCCAACTTGAGAAGTTTGCGGTAAATGGGTGCGATATTTATTTGCAGTAAATGGAACTCGTGGATGTTTGCCTACCGTTGTACATTCGGGGTCATTGCAAGAGCATTTTTTAGCTATAGTAATTGAATACAAAGGAAAAAATCTATTTATATCTTTATTTGTGTGAATCAAATATTTAAAGTAAAATTCTTTATTTTCTTCAATATTGTTATTCCTGTAATCCATTTTTAGCCCTTTTTTAACTGTTAGTTGCTCTTTGCTGCTCATTTTCAGTTGTAAAAACTAACTTAAAGCAATGGTTTGACGCTTGCAAGTGCGTTACTAGCTTAACTGTTTACTCGTTTTACTTAATAAAAATATATATATAATATATATAATATATATGGTTTCTTTATATATAAGAGAAAAAATATTTATTTTTAACGTTGCAATGGGAAAATAAGAATAAAATCGAATTAATTAAAATTTTAGATTAAAAAAAAATTAGATAGTAATTATTTTATTAATCAAGTCAAAATTCAGTAACAAAAAAAAATACCATAAAAATGTAAATTTACATTCTCAAAATTTGTTACTTGTTTGCTAAAAAAACTCCTAACTCTAATTTTGAACTTTAGGATCATGAGCAAGGGAAAATTTATCAAAATGGGATTAATAAACTGTATTTTCCCCTTCCTATTTTGATATAAATATATGGAGATGTTCATGGTAAAAGTTGCTAAAGTATTTAAAAATTATTGTATTATTTCGGTTGACTCTGGAGAGAAAGGTGCTATAAGTTTGTGCACGCTAATAAATGGAGAACACAAAATTTTAAAATGTGTCCCATTCGATTTTTTAGCCACTAAAAAAGATGAGCTGATACTCATATCGGAATTTTTTGCAGCCGCTCTGAGAGAGGCCTCAAAATCAAAATTAGAAATAGTTTCGATCATCGAAAGACCTTTTCCTTCTCCAAAAAATTCTAGACTTGCGATCTCAAATCAGTTTGCTTCTTATGGTGGCACTTTATTAGCTTTGCAACAAAATGATGCTAACGAAACAATCGAAATTCATCCAAGAAATTGGATTTACAATGTTTGCTCAAAAGAAGAGCGAGAGTTGAAAAAAGATGGCCGTATTTTGGCTTGCAAGCGCATCTTTGGATCTAAAGTAACAGAATATTTAACGGTAAAAAGAAAACGCTCAACTGTCCTTCATGATGGGATTGCAGACAGCCTTTTAATTAACGTCTATTTTGCAAAAAAATTACTTGCCTAAAAAATATGTAAATATGCTCTTAATTAGTCGGGGCATATAAATTTTTTAGGAGATATTATGGATTTAGATACTAAACTCGAAGTTAAAGCCGATGTTGAAAAAACATCAGGTCATTTAATAAGCCCTTTTCTTAATAAAGAAACGGCTGTTTATTATTTTGCCTTTACCGTAATGTTACTCGTTTTTACATTTATGGCAGTTTTTATATCTGTTTATGGGCTCGAAATTAGAGCAGATATAAAAGAATTAAATAGAAAATATGATAAAAATATGGAAAACGACGCTTACTATAAAGCTAAATTAGATAAAAATAGCCAAGATATAGAAAGTTTAAATCAAAATCAAAAAGAATTTGAGAAAACCATTAAGGAACATGAAAAAAGAATTTTAAAAATCGAATCAAAAGGAAGATATTAAAAATGAAATTAACAGATAATTTTAGCTTAGATGAGTTTATAAGATCAGAAACAGCAACAAGATTAAACATTGATAATATACCAGATGAAAAAATTATTTCAAATTTAAAAAATTTATGCGTAAATTTATTAGAACCTTTAAGAGCTAAATTAAACAAACCCATTATTATATTATCAGGTTATAGATGTTCAGAATTAAACAAACATGTTGGCGGTGTATCTAATTCAAAACATTTATATGGGCAAGCTTCTGATATTAAGGTTGAGGGAATGAGTAATAAAGATTTAGTAAAGCTTATTCAAAAATCATTTAAATTTGATCAGTTGATTCTTGAGTATATGAAACCAAACGATCCATTTAGCGGTTGGGTTCATGTTTCATGGGTTGGTTCAAATAATAGGAATCAATTTATAACTATATCATAATTTAAAAAGGTTTTTTATATGACAAATGAAACTTTATTATACTTGTTTTTTCTATTTCAGATTAAACATTTTTTTTGCGACTTTATTTTTCAAAATGACTTTATGCTACAAAAATCAAGACCGTTTCCATATTTTTTAGCTCCTTTATTTTTACATTCTTTCGTTCACGGCATCGTAACATTTTTTATTTCTTTAACGCTTACACATGATTTATTTATATCTTTTAATCTATTTTTATTTGATCTTTCAACTCATTTTCTTATTGATAGGATTAAATCATCATCTAAATTTCTAGGAAGATTTAAACCAAATAGCAAGTATTTTTGGTGGTCTTTAGGGTTTGATCAAATGTGTCATCATTTAGTTTCGTGTATAATAATTTATATATTGGTTTGCCAAAAATGCTTATAAAATATAAAATAATAATATTGATATGTGTTTTTTTAATGGGTGTTCTTGTGGGTTATATAATTAAAAAAAATAAAATTGTAGAAACCGTAAAAATTGAAAAGGTTATTGATAAACAAGCTGTTTTAGAAGCTGTAAAAAAAGAGCGTGATAATATTTATAAGAGTATTAAGCAAACAAAAGTTAAAGAAACATTCAAAAAGCCTAATGGTGAAACCACTATCATTGAAAAAATAGAGACAAATACAGACGAAAATAAAATTATTAGAAGTGATTTAAGTTTGAATATAGAACAGAAAACCCATGAAAATGATGTTATAAGTACTAATTCTTTTGACCATTTTAACTTATCCATATATGGGGGTGCTGGAATTACTAATATCAATATGAACCAAATTGATAATTTAGAAAGCATCGTATTTAAAGCTTATAGTGGTATAAAATTTATTTATAACTCAACCCCCAACCTTAGCAGCTCGATAAGATATGAGTATCAATTTATCAAAAATAGCCATTCAGTAATGGCAGAAGTTGAACAAAAATTTTGAACGCCAAGCGGCGTGAGCGTCGCCTTAGTCTATAGCAGACCATAACCGCAAAGATGGACGAAATTTTACCTATTTCTTGCTGAAATGATTATATATTTTTATAAGTTGAAACTTTTTAATGATAGGCTGGCAAGAAAAATAAGGTTTTGCTTTTACACATCCTAGTTATCTATATATAACAAGCATAAGTTTAATTTCAAAATATTTTTAAAATAATGTTTCACTAATTTTTTCATTTTTTGCCTGCACTTCAACTTTTGATTGCATATCATTTTCGAATTGTATTTTAAGCTCTTCTTGTGTAGGCTCTATCTGTTTTTTTGCTTCCATAGCTGCCAATTTAGAAGCTTTTTTTGCTTCAATTTTTTCCTGTATTTGTAAATATTTATTTCTTCTATTTACACGCATTTCCCAGTCTTTAACTTCTCTTTCATGGATTTTATCTTTCATTTTTTTAAATACATCAAAATTATCTTTCATAACGAAATTGTAAATACTTCCATTATTGGAATTTTTAAGTATATTTTCCAAGCCTATATCGTGCAATGCGTAACAGAATATTTCACCCCAACGGCCGCCAGCTTGCTTAGGATTATCTAATAATAGTACAAATTGAATAGGCCAAATACATTGAAGGTCACGAATAATATTTTTAACCGGTAATTGTGTAGTCAAATTTTCATCAATTACTTGTCGTGTTACTTTTGGCAATAATGGAGATTGTGTGGATTTATACTTTTTAATTAATTGGTTTAGATTTAGTTTACCCGTTAGACTTGGAAGTTGTGCAAGTCTTACCTTAGGCTTATTATTATTGTCTTTATTATCTTTGTTACCTTTATCTCCATTATTAATATTATTGTCTTTAATGGGTTTTTTGTTTTTACTTGCATTGTTACTTTTTTGTTTCTCTTTAGGCTTTGTTTGCATTTGGTTTTTTAACTGTTGAACTTGCATATTTAACCTCCTATTGATGTATATTTGTTAAAGTTCTCTTGTATATTATTGGACTTATTATATTTGTTTTTTCTTTTAATTCTAGCAATTAAAGGTAAAATATATTCTTCATATTTTTGAATGCCAATTTTTTGAAGATCCATTTTTTGAAGTTTTAGTTGATGTTTAGGTAACGAATTTAAATAAGTTTTAACTTCGTCGCAAAGTTCATTGAAAAGATCTGCCTTCGCAAGAGGAACTTCAGGTTCTGCCTCCGCAAGAGGAACTTCAGGTTCTGACTCCGCAAGAGGAACTTCAGGTTCTGACTCCGCAAGAGGAACTTCAGGTTCTGACTCCGCAAGAGGAACTTCAGGAGTACCTAGATTTTGCCATTTTAAAAATGCTTCTTCTGTTATTCTAACATCAATAGGCCTATTAGTTTCTATAGAATATATATAAAACTTTTTTATTAATTCAAAAGGATATTTTTCTATAAATGGACTTAAAACATTATCAAATAAATCATATTCATAGAATTGAAAAAGCTTTGAAATAACACCTTTTTGATGGCTATCTCTAGCATAGCTAATAATCTGTTTTTTATTTAGTTCAATTTCGCTAAGTCCTTTTTTATAGCTCTTTTTAAAACTTTTGTTTTTTTCCTTTGGTGGTGTTTCATTTGGAAGTTCAAAGCTCAAGTTTTTCTCACCACCATTTGTTAATTGGGTTCTTTCTTCGATGGGTTCTTTGTTCAATGGGGTTTTGTGGTAACCCACGGTGGGTTTTGTGGTAACCCACGGTGGGTTTTGTGGTAACCCACCCCCCGAAACATCTTCTTTATTATCAACAGTATCTAAGTTTTTTGATGCTCTGTTTTTCTGTTTTACTTCCAAAATTTTCTTTTTTAGATCTTCAGGCATGGATCTTTTTTTGTTTTGGTAAAAATTACCTGCGTCTCTAAATGCATGATTTAATTTCCATTTGCTTTGATCAACTAAAGTAATGACTGAGGATATTTGTATTTTTGGATTTTTAGGATCTTTTCTATGTCTGATTTTAATAATGTTGCAAAATTCTAGTAACGCATTGCATTGTTTTAACTTTGTCTCTGATATCCCCAAATTTTCGCATGTTGTTTTTTGGAGTTCAAAAAATCCTTTTGCGCTTCTATGCGCTCGCCTTACAATGCGCATGTAATAAGCCATTGTATAAGTGTCAAAACATGAATCTACAAATAAATTGTCAATAACAAAAAATCCGTGATCTCTTTGATCAACTACTTTAATTTGTTCATTTGTTTTTCGATCATCTTGCAATTCGTTAGCGTTGCTATGGGAGCCATTGGGCAATTGGGAGGCAGTAGTTTTTTTGTCTTTTTTTTGCATGTATAAACCATCCTTGATTTAAAGACGGCTGTATGCTAAAATGAAATTACTAGATTCTTTAGCACACGTCCGCTAGGAGCAATTTTTGAAATCCCCCCTCTGAAGGGGATTTTTTTTGTTCAAAAAACCATTTCTTGAACATCCCCTAAAAGTAGCACAAAAATTTTTTATGAACAATCATTCAAAAAATTGTTACTTTTTTCAGCATTAAAGTATTTTTTAATAGTTTTTCCTAAAAATATACTCCCGTTTTTTTCTCTTCTTACAAATGGGATATTATATTTAACAAATAAACGGTTACAATGTTTATAAGAAACGCCTAATATTTCGGCTACTTCTTTTAAATTATATTCAGTTGTATCAACTAAAAGAGATATTTTTTTATCTGGAAATTTTTTAATTAAAATATCATTTTCTTCTTTATCATATTTATCACCAATAGAAGCAAATTTATACCCTATTTTATAATTATGTTTAATTATTTCCCTTAATTCAGATTCTCTTTTTAAAAATTCTTCATTTAGTTCTTTATTTAACTTAACAAATTTCAAAAGAAAATCTTTTGATAATTCATTTTGTATACCTTCGCTAAGTAATTCAAAAATTGCTGGGTTCATTTTACTTTCCTCGATTCTGTTTAAAAACTTAATAAAAAATTATTTCAAATCTAAAAGGGACAGAAAACTATCACAAACAAATTGACTTTGTGATATAATTGTATTACTTAATTGAAATGTCAACATTAATCCTATTTTTTTATAGAAAGGTTACCAAAATGTACAAAAGTTATTATAAAAGCTACCTGGCATCAATATTTATATCTTTCATTGAATGGTTTGATTTTATAGTATTTATTTATATTTTTATGCTATTATTTAATAATAATGATAATTTAATCGTAATATCTTTATTTCAAAAAATTGGTATGCTAATTAGTTTTTTTGCACGCCCACTAGGTGCATTTATTTTTGGTAAAATATCAACTATAAAAGGTAGAATTCCTTGTTTAATTAATACGGTTTATTTAATGTTACTTGCCTCAATTTTATTAATTTTTGCAGTTTTAATAAAAGAATATATATACGCTTGCGTAGCAATTACGATTATAGCTCGTTTTATGCAAGGTATGGCTCTGGGTGGTGAGTTTACAAATTCTGTTTTATATATATATGAAATTGCTACTAAAAAAGCTACTGCTATTGCTATAGCAGGTTTTGGGGCTGGTTTAGGTATGACATTGGCAACATATGCACCAAATTTATTATCAAGTATTAAATCAGTAGACAATAAAATAATTATTGCTTACGGATTATCAATTGTATTGTCAATTTTTGCCATATTTTTAAGAAAAAATATGACAGAAACTAAAGGAAATCAAAAGAATATTTTAAATGTTAATACAAATAAAGAAAGTAATTTGTTACTTTCTTTTAATATATTTAAATATGTTTTTCCTTATGTATTTTTGATTTATTATACTCTTATAATATTTCCTAGTCATGCGGAAAAAAATTTTAAAATTACATTAGAAGAATCAGAATATTATCTAACATATTTTAGTTTTTTTACTGCGGTAATTCCTATTTTATTTGGTATATTAGCAGATAAAATTGGAGTAGATAAAGTTTTAAAATGGACTAATATTTCAATACTTTTTTATATACCTTTATTTGTTCTTATTAAAAATCCAATTTTTCAAATTAATGTTATATCTTTATTAGTATCATCTTATTGGGCTGTTGCATTAACTAAGTTATTTACAAAGACAAATATAAATCAATTATACCTTGCTTTTCCTGTTTTATATAATATTATTGTTGCAATTATATCAACGCAAATAGTAACCTTTTTTAATATTGGTATTGATCACGATAAAGTCTTTATTGTTTTTCTAATCTTCATGTTTTTAATTAATATTAAAGAAATATTTACATTTAATAATAAAATAAAAATTGAGGTTAGATAAATGAAAATAAATACTATTACAAATGATGTCGTTAAATTGCCTGAATCTGTAAATGAATTATTTAAAGACCTTATAAATCATATGAAAACAACTAAATATGACAGAACAACTTTTTCATTTACCGATCCAAGTTCTAAAACTGGTATTATTATTAATCAAAATGAAGAATGGGTTCAAAAATATATTAATGATAAATTGTATTTAGATGATCCTGTTTGCAAGTGGGAAGATAAAGCAGTATTAGATCTTAGCACAAGAAAAACTAATAAAGTTTATAAAAATGATTTTGAAAGTATTCATAATTCACCATGTATTGATGGTGAAAAATTAAAGAAAATAAGAAATGATTTTCTTATATATTCAGGAGGTACAACAGTAACAAAACATAATGATGTTATTTTAACATTGGATTGGTGGTCTTCTGATAAAAACGCTAAGTTTTTAAATGATTATAATTGTCCATTAAAAAGATTGTTTTTTTTAGAAATTGAAAAAAATTTAATAGATATATATAATAAAAATTATAATCTTATATTTAAAGACAAAAAATTGATAAACGAAAATGTAATAATAGATATTTAAAATAAAATTGGGGATTTTATGAATTTAAAAAATATTGGTGATAGAATTAAATATTGCAGAAAAATTGCTAAATTAACAAGACCTGATTTGTTAAGGAAATACAATTTTTCACAATCTACTTTAAATCAATATGAGTTAAATATAAAAAATCCCTCTGATCAAAAAATTAATGAACTTTTAGATATTTTTAAAAATGAAAATGTTATTGTAAGTTTGCAGTGGCTAAAAAATGGTATAGGCGAAACTCCGAAGGAATTTAAAAATACTGATTTAATAACACAAAATATGTTAACAATTAATAATATACCTTTAATAGATAGCCTTCAATTAATTGATATTGAAAAACAACTTATTTTAAAATTATATCCAAATGCAATTACTGGTGTTTGTGATAATTTTGAACTTGAGCCGACAGTTAAATTTAGTGATGAAGTAGCAGGTATTCCATGTGATTTAAATAAAATAAGAAATTTAGAGGATGTTCTTTGTTTAGTTAAATATAAAAATAAAATATATATAAAAGTTGTAAATAAAATTAATGAAGATAATACAATTAATTTAATTGGTATTAACCCAAAAAAAGCAAGTGCGAGTTTTTATTTAAGTAATGTTACGCCCGATGTTATAGCGCCCGTTATTTGGATCAGAAAAAATCCAGATGATTATATTTAAGAAAGGTTTTAATTATGGTGCGCCAAGATAAGTGCGTAAGAACCAGTGAGTGCGAATCTCACCCACGTAAAGATTAGCCATCAGCGTGGAAGTAAGCAGTGCGATTAATAAGGTAACAAATTAATTGAAGCCATTG
>NZ_JBIPMD010000266.1:0-4245 GCF_044369315.1 Silvanigrella sp. | reverse complement strand
AATTTGTTACCTTATTAATCGCACTGCTTACTTCCACGCTGATGGCTAATCTTTACGTGGGTGAGATTCGCACTCACTGGTTCTTACGCACTTATCTTGGCGCACCATAACTATTTCCTTTTTTTATAAATGACAGGGTTCAACAAAGGTAACAGGTTAATATTAAAGATCAAGAATATTTTTATATTATTTTTATTTATTCTTTATTTAATATAATATCAAATAAAGAAATTAAATATTTAAATTTTAATGAATTTTGAATTTATTTTAAGCCTAAGTCGTTTTATTAAAAATAAATAAATATTTACAAAAAAAAGCGATAAGAATAATTCTTATCGCTTTAAAGATAAATTAAAAAACATTAAGACTGATGAGTGATTCTCTTTAAAAAGGTTTGAAGTCTTTCGGTTTTAGGCGATGCAAACATTTCTTTTGTATCTCCCTGCTCTACAATAAGGCCGCTTTCTAAAAACATAGTACGGTGTGATACTTTTTGAGCAAAATAAAGCTCATGAGTAACAACAATCATTGTCATGCCACCTTTAGCAATATCTACTAAAATGTCTACGACTTCATCTACAAGCTCGGGATCAAGAGCACTAGTTGGTTCATCACATAATAAAACTTTTGGATTAATCGCTAATGCCCTTGCAATAGCAACACGCTGCTGCTGACCACCAGATAATCCTCTTGGAAATTTTTCGGAGTGAGCGGCTAAACCCACACGCTTTAATAAATCGGAAGCAATTTGGATGGACTCATCTTTAGACTTGCCTAAAACTAAGTTTGGACCTAATGCTACATTTTCAAGCGCAGACATATGAGGAAATAACTCAAATCTTTGGAAAATCATTCCCGTATTTCGGCGTATCATGTGCAAAGATTGTTTTGAGTCACGGTAATTAATTCCGCAAACTTCAACGTTTCCAGAGGAGATTGTTTCAAGAGCATTAATTGTGCGCAAGCAGGTGCTCTTTCCACTCCCTGAAGGACCAATAAGAGCAACAACCTCACCTTGTTTTACTTCAAAATTAATACCTTTAAGAACATGATGCTCTTTATTCTTTGAATAAAATATTTTATTTACATTTTTTAAACTAACAACGACTTCTTGAGACATAATATTTTTCCAAATTAATGTTTGAGACTCACGCTCAATCTTTTTTCAAGGTAACGCCCCAATGAACTCACTAATGTATTTACAACAAAATAGAGTAACGCAATAAAAAACCAAGTTTCAAAACTTCTAAAAGTTACTGTTACCGCATTTTGGGCTTCTTTAGTTAATTCAGGAATTGCTACAACAGAAAGCAAAGAACTATCTTTTATTAAGGAAACAAATTGTCCAATTAAAGGAGGAAGCATATTTCTCAAAGCTTGAGGAGCTATGACTTTTCGAGCGATTTGAAAAGGACTTAAACCCAACGCTTTAGCCGCATCGATCTGACCTTTTTCAAAGTTAGCGATTGTTCCTCTAAATATTTCAGCAACGTATGCGGAACAAAACAAGCTCATTGTCAAAACACCAGCAACAGCGCCAGAAAGATTAAATGCAGTTCCAACAATAAAATAAGCAACATAAAGTTGCACAAGTACTGGCGTATTTCTAAAAACATCGACATAAAATAAGGCAGCAAATTTAGCAATTTTTTCTTGAGTTGTTAGCAGCATACCAAAAATGATACCAAGAATCGTACCAAATATAATGGCCTCGAAGCTCATTTTTATTGTTATCCAAAGACCTTTTAGAAAAAGACCAGGACCACCACCTTCTGTAGTTGGTAACCAAATATAAGGAGCTAAAACCGAAAAATCCCAGCTATAATCTAATTGATAAAAACTACGAACAAGTACAGCAGCAAACAGCAGAATAAGAAAGGAAGAAAGGAAAGAATAATATATGGGTAATTTTTTATCTGGCATCGCGTTTCATATTTCCAAATCAGAGAATTATTAACAGAAAATTAAATTAAAACTACATAATTTATTTATCAAGAAGAGTTAACCACTCCTGGCTGTCAAAATAATACTTCATGGCCTTATCATAACCGCCTATTTTTTTCCACTCAACTAAAAATTCATTAAAACTGATAGCTAATTCTTGATCTTTTTTACGCATGGCAACACTGAATTGATCACCATTAAAGCCTTGCGGAACAATATAAATTTTTCCAGGATTATTTAATGCAGCAAGTTTAACATAAGGTGTGTCATATATAAACGCATTAGAACGACCACCTAAAACAGCATTTACTGTGTCCGCATCTGCGTCAAATCTCATTATTTGTGCTTTTTTTAAACTTTTTGTATCTTGTAAATAAAGATCAGGAGCGGAGCCTGTCTTAACTGCAATCTTAATTCCTGATTTATTAAAGTCCTCTAATGATTTATAATTTTTACGATTATCAGGAGTATCTTTTACTGCAATTAAAAATTTATTATCGTAATAAGGATCGCTAAAGGTAACAGCCTTTTCACGTTCTTTTGTCTTCGCCATTGAAGAGGCGATCATGTCACATTTTCCGGTTAATAGAGAAGGAATAATTCCGTCCCATTTTGTATCTGATATAATTAATTTTACCCCAAGATGTTTAGCAAAAGCTTCCATCATTTCAGGATCAAATCCAATCCATTTTCCTGACGCTGTTTTCATTTCAAGAGGTAAGTACCCAGATTCAGAGCAAACTTTTAAAATACCATCCTTTTTAATGGTTTCAAGTATCGATTTCTCAGCTGCATTTGATTTAGATAAATATACTATTGATGATAACGCACAAAGAGCAAAAGTAATTAATGTGCGGCACGCTGTGGGCCTTAGCCCAGAAGAAGTCGAGCTCGTCATAGATAGATACCTTTCGTTAATTATTCGGAACACGAAAAAAGCAAAACACCACTTATCACACAAAATTGTCTGGGGCAAATCAATTTACTAAAAGAAATTCTCAAGTATGTAGCAAAAATCAACATTTTTTAGATAAATGCTAAGGACAGGCAAATGTTTCTTAATAAAGAAATGCCATATGCAATTAATAGTCATGGCCTCTAAATCTAAAAAAAGGATAATAAAGCAAAAGGAATTATAGGAAGAGGTCTATCATGAATGTAAAACGGTTTCTCTGCCTTTTCAACATAATATTTATAAATAGTTGCTCAACATTATTTCCTCAAAATTCAAAAAAATCGGGGGATATAAATGAGCAAAGAAAATCAGCTAGTTTTCTTGATAGTTTATTTCAGGATGATCCTATCGCAGATCAAAATAGCTCTCAAAATAAAGATAATATGCGTTCTTCTTTATCACAGGGAACAATAAGTAACCAGAATAAAAGAAATAATTCAATAAATTACAATTCTCCATATCCACAAATTTATCAAAATACTCTTTCGCTTACTCATATTGAGGGCAATACTTGGAGAACACAAGCACACCCTGCCATGGTTTTTGGAATTATGTCTCGTTTATTATCTCAAAATTATATTATAAACTCTATGGACAGAAAAAATTTTAATTTACAAACAGATTGGGATAAATTTTTTATTGATGGAAGACTCTTTCGTAATCGTATAAATATAATGGTATTTCCTGTTGGGCCAAGACAAACTGAAGTCGTATTAAAAAATATTGTTGAGTATTATACAGGTAATCAAAATGGGAAATTAGAGGAAAATTCAGCATGGTTACCAAGCCCAGACATTACGGATGAAATAAATAAATTAATTGAAAACACAAATAGACAAACAACATTGATTCAAAGTCAAATGTATTCACGCCCCAATTAATAATTACCTATTAAATTAAATATGATAATGCAATATTTTCAATTTAATACTACAAAATAGATACCGAATAAAGTAATGAAATTAAATTAATTACTATTAAATGGTATTTACTTAAAATGAAATTAATTAAAAATACTATAAATATTTTATTTATTTTACTTTACCCCATATTTTGTTACTCTATTGAAATAACTTTGAATGGAAGTTATGCAAATAGCTATTCAACAAGTTATCAGTACACAAAAACTTCGTATGGTTTAGATATTGGATTCCCTTTAAATCAATTTATGGAATTAAAATCTGGGCAAACTTATACTAATGAAATATATACTTATACAGATGATTATAAAAAATGGTATGATCCCCGAAAAGTGGACTATTAAATTTCATAATTTTCTTCATATTCTAAAGGTGCATGATAATCAAGAGCAGAATGAGCACGAATTCGATTATAAAACACCTCTA
>NZ_JBIPMD010000265.1:0-4261 GCF_044369315.1 Silvanigrella sp. | reverse complement strand
CCTTGCTTGAATTCGCTTGTATACCTTCTTTTGGTTAACACCATTTCAACACCTCTTTCCTATAAGTTTTTTTCGGATCTGGGTGTCTACTTTCTTAGGGGAGGATCAACCATCCATTTTATCTGGAGTTTGCATGATTAGAATTTTTCCTAATTTATCAGGAAAAATTTTGCTATTCACAATATATTCAACATTTTTTACAATAAATAAAATATCAAAATCTTGATAATCATCTTTTAAGCAATTTTTATCTGCTTTAGATCCATTTAAAATTACTGCTCTTACAAAATCATGTTCATTAGCTACATTCAAAATAGTATCAAAAATTTCTTTTTCTGTTCTTTTATAAACCATATTAAACTCTACTTGAAATATCATTTACAAAACTAATTGCAACTCCTAAAGCGCTTGCAGTTGCATTTGGTACTCTTAAAATATTATTACCTAAAGAAACAGGAATGACATTTAGTTTTTCAAAAATAAATTCTCTCTCATTGTCGGAAAAGCTTGCTTCTGGTCCAATTAAAATACAAATTTCTTCGATGTTTTTCATGTAATTTTCTTGAATTTTATTAAGGATTGAATTTGTAATTTTACCTTCGTATATATGTGATTCATCACAAAATAGTATTATTTTTTTTGAATTTGATTTTGATACATATTCTTTATAAAAATTATCTAAACTGTCGTAACAAAAAATTTCAGAAGAATAGGCGCTTTTGCTAATTCGAGTTGCTTCGTTACTTAATTGTATTAGTTTCTCCAGTTTAATAGGTGCTTTTGAAGCAGCCTTTTCACTTTTAAATATATGTATTTGATTTGCACCCATTTCAGATGAATTAGCAATGACTTCATCTAGAGTTGTTGGTTTTGGCATAGCTAGCCATAAGTTTATTTCTGGTTTTGTCTTTTCAATTCTTTTTACGGAATGAATATCAATAACAAGTTCTTTTTTATTAGCAGAGGTAATGATTCCTTCTGCAATGACTCCACGGCAGTTTGTAACTTGAATTGAGTTTCTTTCTTTTATTCTAAGAACATTATAACCATAATGGTGTTCATTATCATTGATTATTAAATATTTACTATTTTCATTAATGTTATTGGAAATTAAAGTCCATGTTTGTTTTTGGATGCTCATTATGAAATACCTGTTATTTTTTATAAGTGACAAATAGATATTAAGGGAGATTCTTTTAAAATTTCGTATTTTTTGTCATTTTCAATTTCAAAAAATTTAACATTATTTACCCATTCTTTAAAAGTAGCCATAAAAGAAATTAAAACTCTCCAATCATGCTCATTGAAATTTTTTGTAAACTCAAAATTATTTTTTAATAAAAGATGATCTATTTTATTAATATAATAGTTTAAATCATTTTTACTGTTTTCGTAATCTATTCTACTTTCTTCTGGCATAAATGTAAGAGCTTCAAATTCACAAACAATATTTGCTTGGTTTAAAAATATATTTGCCAATTCTTCCGATAAAATATCAGAACTTATAAAAGCATTATTTTTTTGAATTGACTTAGTAAACTTATTAAAAAATTCATATTCTTTTATAGTAGATATTTTATTATATTTTAATTTTTTTAGTTCATTGTATGCAAGAATTGAGTATTTAAAAATGACTGTATTTTGATTCATTTTGTTTTTGTAATTTCTATAATATCATTTGTTCCGTTTGGTTTACGCGCCGATAAATTAGGAACAAATTGGTTAATTTGTTTAATAGCTTGCATGATATGTGAAGTATCAATGTCGCTTCTGTATTGGACTCCTTCTGAAGTCACATCATAGGGGATAATTATCGAATTTTTATCGGCTGTAAAGTTTTTTATTACTTTTTCTATATCTATTATATTATCTCCAGAAATTTCTTTAGATATATAAAAACGAATCCCATCTCTTTTATTTAATTTAGGAAGATATTCATTTAATGATGATTTTATCTCTTCTTCACTTTTTCCAACGAGGACTCTTTTTTTGTAAAAAAGGATGTATTTGCTGCTTAAAGCTGGGGCATTTAAAGAGGATTCAGCACTATAATTTAAAAAGATAAGTAATCCATTTTTAAGAATTAGTGGAGAAATTGAAAATGGAATATGTGGTGGCCAAGATTTATTTCCTGTTAATTGATATTCCGTTTCTTGTTGTTTTTTTAATAATAATTGAACATCAGTAGTCCAATTTGAGTTTGAAACAAAATGAAAATTAGTGATATTTTGAACTCGTTTAGGATTATAATTTATCGATATTTTTTCTTGTTTTTTTTCACAGTATTCACAAATGAAAATAACAAAAGGAATTTCTTCTTTATAAATGGTTTGTTTTTCATTGAGAGTTTTATGAAACTCTGCAAGGCTATGGTTCGGGAACCACAACAACAATAGGAATAACACTGGCAGGTACATAAGGATCCTTTGCAAGTGTTGAGTTTTGAATAATGGTTGCATCTTCTGCTGTTGCTGGTTTTAATTCGGATTTTCGATCATAAGCTAATTTAACTATGGTAAGGCCAATCGAAGAAGAAACTACTTTTGATGGAGAAATTAAAACTTTTTTATTTCCTCCAACATCAAGAATAATTGCTCCACATTGGACAGAGTTTCCGGGTAAAGTAAAAAGCATAGAAAAAGCAATTTTTTTGCCATCATCTGTAAGAACTGGTTTCTTTTTGGAGTTATTTGGTGTCTTTAAAATATCTCGAAAGGGGGCGGCAAGAGAAACCTTAACAACTCCATTAGAAAAAATTTCACTTCCTTGCGAATGGAAATATTTTTCCCATTCCGGTTTTGTCCCAAGCTGACCTTTTTCAATTTTTTGACAAGTGGTTTTAAAATAATTTCCAATATTTTGAATCGCATTTTTTCTAGCATTTACTTCTGCTTTTAAGCTACTATTTTGTTCTTCTTGATTGGTATTAAAAACTCCGAAAGTAGAAATTGTCATTTTTGAAAAATCAAATGAGATTTTATTTTCTTCACCATCTCCATAAGCAAAAGGGCTAAAAGGCAAAGACAGACTAAGAGCAATCCACATTGATTTCATCACAAGGGTTTCCTTACTTTTAATGAACTGTTTTACGAATTTACTTCCTTTAAAACTTCATTTGCTGAATCTATATTAGCAATTTCAGCATCAAGAACACATAGTGACATTATATTTGAAAACCCTTGGATTTTGATACGCAACATATTCCAGTATTGAACGTCAATGGGATGACTTCTGCTAACAAAAAATAAAACTTCTTTTACTTGCGAAAGTAAGGGGAGAATATTTTTGCAGATATCTGAAAAATAAGATTTATTTTCCTGATCAAATGGAAAACGCATCGTGCTTTCAACGACCAATTCAAGTTTTTTAATACTATTTATTAAAATTTCAGATGAATAACCTTTTGTTAATTGTTTTTGTTGTTGAGTAACTTCATTTTTTCTTGCAATTAGACTTTTAATTGTTGTCTCAGTATTTTGATATTTAGTAACATATTCAGAAAGCCATTTAAAAGTTTTAATAGGATTTTCAGGTATGTCTCCAAATAATTCACAAAGTTTAATTTTATGTAAATCAATAAAACTTAAAAGGATTGCTGTTGAACTTGTTGTTCTTTCTGGACCTTGAAATTCAGCACGAAGATCTCGAACCTCAGCAAGGGTATCTCTGATTTGTTCTAAAGATATTTCTCCTAATAAAGAGCGAATATCTTGGGCAACCACAGAGCCTTCTTCCGCTGCAATAAGTCGTTTGTTTTCTCTTCTTAAAGTTTCGTCTGCATTTGCAATTTGATTTTCAATTTCTTTTTTACGTTTCCAAAGGCTTAAAGCGAATAAAAAACAAATAGGAATTGTAACAATAAAAATACAAAAAATAACAGCAAGCCAAAATCCACGATTTACTGTTTTTAATCTTTCTTTAGCCCCTAAATTCTTTTTTTCCACTTTTTCAATATTTGCTTCATATTTTTCTCTATTTTCATAATGAAAAACAGCCTCGCAAAGATAGTTTGCATTGTCTGCGTAGGGTGAAAGTTCTTTTAAAGCAGAAAATCTATTGTATCTATGAATAATATGTGCTTCAGTTTTTTCTAGGTGGTTGTTAATGAAGTCTTGTGCTCTTTTAGCATTTTGAATGATTTTTTGCCGTTCGCTATCTTCAAGGGATATCCAAGGCAAAGTTGTTTTGTTCAGTGTGTTTATTCTGATATCTAGCTCTTCAATTTCATTTTGCTTTTCTTCAACTGAAGCTAGTTTTTTGC
>NZ_JBIPMD010000264.1:0-4277 GCF_044369315.1 Silvanigrella sp. | reverse complement strand
TCGCTCTGTATGTTTCCACTTGAAATCCATCTCTACTTCCCCCAATTACAATCCAAGGAAGATACTTTACTCTCATATGATCTTTTTTTGCAACAGAACCGTCATTTATATTATCTAAAGTGACTCCTATATTTTTATCAAATTCTTTAGATAAGTTCATTTTTATTAAGTCTTGTGGATAATGAATAATAACAAGACCACGTGAATTAATTACAAACCATTTTGTTCCTTGAAATTTAAAATCTTTTAAAACAAGCTGAATTACTTTAATTAAATTATCTTTATTTCTTTTTTCTGAGTCAATTGTAGAATTAAAATAAAATTTTAATTCCTCAGATTGTGCAAAAATATTTAAAATAGATTGAAACTTATGAAATGAATCTGTTATTTCTAAATCATATGTTCTTTTTAATTGATTATTTGCTATTTTTATTTTTTCATTCGTATTTGAAACAAATGTCCAAAGTAATGTCACAGATATTATAAAAGGAATAAATAAAGAAAAAACTAGAATGCGAACAAAATAACTTTTAAGCGCTTTAGAATTGACAGCCATTTAATAAAATAAGCTCCCTAAACTTTAACGCTTAACCTAACAATTTTTAATTATTTCCATTGAAAAGGCTGACCTGTTGCTGCTAATACGGAAAGCCATAAAGGCTCATTCACATTTAAATGTTTTTTACCGAGAGCAGCTGCAGCTAAAGGAACATGGGTAAAGCGTTCATGTGCATATCCTATCATACATCCTGTTTTTCCTGCCATAGCAGCATTTTGACCAAGTTTAGCACAAAAAACAGAGTCATCAGCAGAAGTAGTTTGTGAACGTAACATATAACTAGGATCAATATATTTTAATGTTGTTTCAATGTTTCTTGATTTAAATTCATCGGTAATTACTTTTTGAAGAAATTTTCCAATATCTTTTAACTTAACATTGCCACTTGCATCTTTTTCAATTTCTGAAGGAGGAAAGAGTTCTTGCCCCGCACCTTCAGCTACAGCAATTGTAATATAACCCTTATCAATTACTTTGCGCACAATTGCATTCAATAATCCGTTTTGACCGTCAAGACATATAGGAACTTCTGGAACAAGGACAAAATCAATATCATTCATTGCAACTGCCGCCGTAGCTGTTAAAGCACCACAATTACGACCCATTATTTTAACCAAGCCTATGCCATGAAAAGCAGACCGAGCCTCTGTTTGGGCACAACGCAAAGCTTCAACCGCTTTTCCTACAGCGGACTCAAAACCAAAGGTTTTGCTTACCCACAGAACATCATTATCAATTGTTTTTGGAATACCTATTAAAGCAATAGGAACTTTTCTTCTTTTAATTTCTTCGTGAATTGCATTTGCACCCGCTAAAGTGCCATCACCACCAATTGTAAAAAGTATATTTATGTCTCTAAGCATAAGAGCATCAACAATAGAGATAGGATTTGAGTGTCCTCTCCCGGTACCTAAAACACTCCCCCCTTCAAAATCAATATTTTGAACAGAAAGAGAGTCTAAGCGTCTCCAGCCAAATGCAAAACGTTTTGTTAAAGGATCATGTGTAAATCCTTGGTATCCAAAAGGAACGCCATAAATATTTTTTACTCTGTAACGATCAGAAAGAAAGGTAACTAAATTTTGAACAACATTGTTTAAACCTGGCGCAAGACCACCACATGTAACAATAGCTACTTTTAAATTATCCGGGTTCCAAAATATTTTTTCTCTTGGACCAGCCAATTCAAAAGTTGAGGGTTGAAAAAGAATTTTACCGTTATCTGGACGAGAGGCTTTTAGCAATCCTTCCAAAGAAATATCAACCAAAATTCTATCCTTCCCATCTTCAATAAAATTCTCTGTCTGAAAAGAGACTCTTAAAGGAGAAGGAATATGCGCTTGGCCAAAAGATTGTGATAAACTTTCAACCATAAACGTTTCTGGTTTAATTTCAATGGTATAATTCATTTTTAACCTCAAGCAAATGCAGCATTCTGTTCATCAAATACTTCTTTTAAAGCATCGGAAGCCAGATCTAACATCTTGTTAAGTTGTTCGCGAGTATATGGACGTTTTTCTGCTGTTCCTTGGATTTCAAGAAGTTGTCCACTCGCTGTCATAACAACATTGAGATCTACATCTGCTTTTTGATCTTCTTGATAATCAAGATCCACAAAAATTTGATCTTCAAAAAGCCCTAGAGAAATAGCAGCAACTGAGTCTCTCAATGGATTATTTCTGATTTTATTTTGTTTTATCAAAGCCTCAATTGCAAGCTTTAGCGCAACATAACCACCAGTAATAGATGCCGTTCTTGTTCCTCCATCGGCTTGAATAACGTCACAATCAATAATAATTGTTCTTTCACCAAGCAATTTCATATCAACAATAGAGCGTAAAGAACGACCAATTAATCTTTGAATTTCTTGAGTACGTCCAGAAAGATGTTGGCGTTCACGGCGGGAACGGTCTTGAGTAGATGCAGGCAATAAAGAATATTCCGCAGTAACCCAACCTTGCCCTCTTGTTCCACGCATCCAATTTGGTACGGAATCTTCAACACTTGCAGAACACAACACCTTCGTTTCACCATATTCAATTAAGACAGAACCCATTGGATTTTTTAAATATTTAGGCGTAATTTTAATTGCTCTTGGCTGAGAAGCTGTACGACCATGTGAACGTAATGACATAATTTACCTCTATTATAATAAGAATCAGAGCTCGATCTTTGATGAAAAGCCCTTTAAAAGTTATACCTTAAAAAATTTATGCAAAGAGGGAAAGAATAAGTGATAAAAATTTTTAAATTATTTTATCAAGGGAGGGGGGAGAGTTTAAAATCCTTTTGTATATATAAAAAAAAACTTTAAAAAATTTTTGATTTCTTTCATTATATCATACGACTCATTTGAATTGACTTTTTTAAATTGGGAAAATATCAAAACTAATAAATTTATTTTATGTCTAAGAATTTGATTCTTTTATTTGTTGTGCAAAATAGTTCCATTCATATTCATTTAATTCCGTTACATGAGGACTCATAACTTGATTATTTGTATTTAAATGCTTTAAATTCCAAGCACAATGGCCTAATTCATGAGCAATTAAATTTAATCTTTTTTCTTCATCTAATAAATCCCATTTAATTCTATCAATAAAAATTTTTCTTGAAATTATTTCATTATTTAAAGAATTTTTTTTGCATACACCCAAAACATCTTTTGAAGAGTCCCTTGAAGAATTATTTAATTCACTTGATGAATCATTCTTTTGTAAAATGATACTTACATTATTTATTTTTTCAATTTGCGAAGAATTGATATTCAGTCTTAATAATTTTTCTTTTAATTTTTGAAGATAAATTGAAAACTCAGAATCTATAACAATTTCTTCTTTAGTCGTATTGGAATTTTTATTCTGGCTTATATTATCATTTGAAGACTTTCCACAACCTACAAAAAATAACAATGTAAATACAAAAAATGGAATTACTTTTATCATGGCATATCCTTATTTATTTTTATAATATTTTATTTTAAATAATTAATTATTATTAGAGGCTCATTTTAATTTATAATATAAATATTTTTGGTACGAAAAAGGAGAATCAAACTCCATATGCTTTTCAGCCTTTTGCACCTGAAACGAGCGCACTTATCAATTACCATCCTCCCTATTTATTTCATATGAAAATAAATTCTAAAAATGGATATTTTATTTCTATAAATAAAACAATTAAAATGAATATCCAAAACTAATTTTTGAATCTATTTGAAATCCGTTTAATTTACCAAATATATATCCTATTCCTAATTTTAAATCAAATAAAAATCCATAATCTATTTTATAGACTGGTCCTATGAATGATTGAATTCCAACCCCATATTTATTTGATTTTTGATATTCCCCTTTTAAATAAACAAAATTTGATAGAAGACTCGTTTCTAATTCCAAATTTTCTGTAAATTTAAAAATTTGCAAATGCACTCCTAACCCAGTTCTTGTAAAATATCCAGTATCTTTATATTTTTCTTCTTTTCTTATATTATTTCCCGAATATGGGTTGTTAAAAATAATTTCCACAGATTCTATTTTATTTACATTAGCATAATCAAAATTTAATATTATGAACTTATAATGAATGGAAGAAGTTGAATATAAAAAATGATCCTCCCCTAAGAAAGTAGACACCCAGATCCGAAAAAAACTTATAGGAAAGAGGTGTTGAAATGGTGTTAACCAAAAGAAGGTATACAAGCGAATTCAAGCAAGGG
>NZ_JBIPMD010000263.1:0-4284 GCF_044369315.1 Silvanigrella sp. | reverse complement strand
CCGGTTCTGCAGGGGTTTCATGGCAATGAATTACTTTATTTGAAAGGAAATAAAAGTCATGTCTCTACCTACCAAAAGTGTTCTTAAATCAATTTTTACTCTTCTTGTTGTTTCACAAGTTTCAAATTTTGCACATGCTTCTAAAGGAATTATTTTAAAAGATGATACAAACTTAGATTATTATGAAAATGATAAATATGTTAAAACTTTAATGTCCTTAGTTAGTACAACAACTCTAATAAATTATACTGGTAATAATTTTTATCTTTCAAAATATATTCCAGAAGATAATAAATATTCTTTACATACATGTAATATGGAAACTTTAAAATGTGTTCCTATCACAACACCTTTAACAAGTGCTGACATTGTAGGTATTTCTTTTCAAGATAATGGTAAAGGTTTTGTTGCAAAAAAAGATTTAAACATTGATTATTATGAAAGCAATGTTTTTGTAAAAACAATAACAAAAGCGGATAGAAAAATTATTTATGTTTCCTATACAGGTGAATCAACTTATTTTGCAGAAGTAAAAGATGAAAACAATGGAATGTATACCTCTTTTATTAAAAGATGTTCTGAGTATGCATGGAATTGTAAAGTAATAGCTGAAATTAATGATTCTATTACTTCAATTTCATTTAATGATAATTTCGAAGGATATGCAGTAAGTCGTGTCGGTAAATTATATCAATTTAAAAATGATAAAATAGTTTCTATAACAAAACCATTTAAATTTTATACGGATGATTTATTTTTTACAGATACTGGGTTTTATTCAAGAAGGCAATATTTAGATGGACATTTCAACGATGAAAAACCTATGACAATAAAAACAGAAATTACGAAATGTGATTTATCTGGAAATAATTGTAAAAATACTTTCAGAGAACATGGCATACATGTTCGTGCATCATTTAAATAAGGTAGATATTTAATTATTTAAATTTGTTCCAGTTCTAAATCGACAATATATCCTTCATGCCTTCTCATATTAAAAACATTTTCCCCTAAAAAAATATATTGTCCTTTTATCCCAGTTATGATTCCTTCTATTTCGCTCAATTTATCAAGATTTATAGACTTAAATTTTAAAACTTCACTGGGTATATCATAATTTAAATTCACGATAACTGGTGAGTGAAAATATTCTATATGATCATTTAATTTTAAATGAGGCGGTGTCTCAACAATAATTTCTTTGTTTTGAAAGATTTTATTCTGTTTAATCCAATTAAATATGAAGGATATTTTATCATAAAATTCTTCTAAAGAGGGTCTGTTATTCCCATTTTTTAACATATTCAACCAATGGCTTTTATCATGTAAAATTTCTTTTAAATTATGTTCTATTATTCCTGCTTGGTGTCTTGATGTTACCTTAGCTAAAAGAACAGCAGAGCTTGCTCCTTGATCAATCCATCTTGTTGGAATTTGGGATTGCCTTGTTATTCCTACTTTAAATTTGTCTGTATAAGATAAATAAACATAATGAGGTTGATAACAATACTCCTCTCCCCATAAAGGTTCACGGCATGTTCCTAAATTATAATGACATAAATTAGGGCTCATAATACATCTATCGGCACAAGCTTTCTTTTTGAAACAAGGAAAACAAAATCCTTCAAATAGTTTTTTTATATTTTTTTTACATGATGTGCATTGAAACATACCTGAATGTTTTATTTTTATTTTTAATCCTGTTTTTAAAGCCTCATTTTCATTTAAATGGTATTTTACTTGAATTGATATTATTTTTTCTTTTAAGTTTTTAATGTCTTCTAGGTTATTTGCTGAAAAATTTATCAAACTAGTATCAAAATTTGTAGACAGTTTTGAAATAGGCAAATTCTTCTTTTGGATTAGATAATTCAAGATTGACACCCTTTTCGTCAAAGACTAAACATGAAGGTAAGAAAGTGTTGATATCAACACCAATTCAAATTTTGTAACATATAAACTGAAGAGCAGTCATGCCGATAACTGTTTAAGAGTATCTGTCATGAAACGGAGCCATGAAGGTGAATATCAAGAAAATCAGTCACTTAAGTGAAAAACCAAATTTGAAAAGCTTAAATAAAAAACAAATCATTAAAAATTTGCTTTTTCCCCTTTTTCTTTCACCCTTAATTGTTAGCTGTCAGAGTAGCATAAACCAAAAATCTTCAGAACTTTTTTTATCTTCTGAACCCTCTGCCATTTCAAGTAAAGAAAATACAGGAACGGCAGAAATTGTAAAATTAGATGAAAATGAAGACTCAAACCTCAAAAAAAACTACGTAAAACCAGAAAGTGCTAAAAAAGAGATAAAAGTTGAGTCCAAATCCATTAAAGCCTCTAAACCAAATAATACTAAAAAAACAATAGTTTATGCTCCTTCTGAAAAAACAAAATCCGAAAATGAGCTTGAATTAAAAATGAATGATTCCTCCTTACTTCCCGATGATGTAGGAGATGGAGAAAATCTTGTTTTTAATTCTTCAGATAACGCTTTAGTTGCTGAATCTCCAGAAGAGTTTAGCTCAAATTCAAAAATGATTTCTTCTGTTCATCCAAATGATAGTATTTTATTATGTGAAGATAATGTTTATTATGAATCTTGGAAAACACAATTTGATCAACAATGGCTTGCCTTAAATGGAAATGAATACAAAACTCAAGCAGCAAAAAATAAAGCTTTAACTCAAGCAAGAACAAATGAATTTATTCGTGTTGTATATCCCTCCATTGAAAAAACCGGATTTGATTTTCCTGTCGTAATTAATAATCAGGTTTTACAATGGATAAGTTACTTTAAAAATACCGGAAAAAGAAGTTTTGTTCTTTGGATGAGAAGAGGAAACGCTCTTATTCCTCAAATGGAAGAAATTTTAAAACAAAATGGTTTGCCAACGGATTTAATTTATTTGTCCATGATCGAATCTGGCTATAGTTCAAAAGCTTTAAGTTATGTAGGTGCTGTGGGGTTATGGCAATTCATGCCTGCAACAGCTCGTGAAAACGGATTAATTATAAATGATTACTTAGATGAACGCCGTGATCTTAAAAAGTCAACAAAGGCAGCTGCAAATTATTTATCAAAACTTTATAGCAAATTTGGAAGCTGGCATTTAGCGGCAGCAAGTTATAATGGTGGTCCAGGACTTGTTAGTAGAACTCTTAAAAATTATGGAACGGACTCTTCTTTTTTTCAATTAACTTCTATGGGAGTTGTAAATAAAGAAACAGCGGATTATGTGCCAAAATTGATTGCTGCAATGATAATATCAAAAAATCCAGAGAAATTTGGTTTTGATTCTACCGATGCGCCAGCTCCTGCAGCGTCAAAAACAATTCCTGTAAAACGTTCTATTTCTTTAGCAGACTTAGCAAAAAGTTTGAATGTAGATAAAAGTCTTTTAGAGTCATTAAATCCTGAGCTTCGTTTAGGAATTACACCCCCAGCTCATGCAACTTCAGAAGGACATTTTGACTTAGAAGTTCCTGCAAGTAAATATGAAAATGCTTTAATGGCAATGAATACACTTCCTGAAGCATCAAATAAATATATCGTTACAGCTCGAATTAATCGCAGAGAAACCCTTGCGGCATTTGCAGCTCGTTATCGTATTAATGCGACTTCTGTTCTTCATGCAAATTCAAAACTCAAAATGAACTCTCATTTAAGAAAAGGCCAATTGGTTTATATTCCTATTTCTTTAGGAACAGGGCAATATGATCGTTTCACTAGCAACAAATTTTCATCTAAAAAATTTAGTAAAAAAATGGCTGCTAAAAATAATCAATCTATTCATCACGTCTCTTCAAAAAGTAGTCATATAAAGGTGGCTCAAAATTCATCTAAATCAAAAGCATTTACCAAAGCAAAAAAACAAACCACTTCGTCTGCTTTGCAAAAAAAATCCGCATCTTCTAAAAAAGTAGCTGTTTCAGGAACAAGAAAAAAGCAAAAACAGTCTTTGAATTGATTTCTTTAATCAAAGTATGCTAGACAACAGAAACCAATTCTGGAGAGCTGGCAGAGTGGTTGAATGTACCTGATTCGAAATCAGGCGTGCTCGCAAGGGTACCGAGGGTTCGAATCCCTCGCTCTCCGCCATTTAAAAGACTTTTGTATTATGCATTTAGTGGAATAGGGCTTCCAAGTTTCACAGGTGGTAAAAAGTTAATTAATGAATTTTGAGTATATTCACTCGCCTTTTCTTTGATAGATTGCCAGTCATCATATGCTTCTGTTAATAGTAAATTTTGGAACATAATACTAATTTGGTCTAAGTTTTCTGG
>NZ_JBIPMD010000074.1:0-13898 GCF_044369315.1 Silvanigrella sp. | reverse complement strand
ATTAAATTTATGCTCAAAAACAAGTGGTATTACATCTAAAACAAAAACAATTCTGCAAGAAATTCGTAAATATTCAAGCAACATATCTTTATTAGAGACAAGAAAAACGACTCCTGGTTTAAGAATATACGAAAAATACGCCACTCGAATTGCTGGCGCTCGTAATCACAGACATGGACTTGATACAGGAGCTATGCTGAAAGAAAATCATTTAAGAGCAATAGGTTCAATTGAAGAATCTCTCGATAATTTATCAAAAAACATACCAATATTAACCAAAATTGAAATTGAAGTTACAAATTTAACTGAGTTTAAAGCTGCTTTGAAAAAAGGGGCTGATGTTATCATGCTTGATAATTTTTCTGAAAAAGATGTCTTACTTGCAGTTCAAGAACGAAATAAAATAAATCAAAATATTAAAATTGAACTTAGTGGTAATTTAGATGAAAAAAATATTGAAGAAATATCAAAACTAGGTGTCGATTTTCTCAGCATGGGAGCTTTAATTCATAAAGCTATTTGGGTTGATATGAGTTTACAACTCTATTTACCACATTAATTAATGGAACTACAATGACGAAAAATGATTTTTATACAATTTACACAGAACAAACACCATCAACTATGGATCTTGCTAAACATTTTGTCCAAAATAACCCTCATAAAGGTAATATTTTAGCGATTATGACCAGCAATCAAACTCTTGGCAGAGGTCGAGGGGGTTCTCTCTGGAAACAAGCGGAAATTAAAGAAAATAACTCTATAAATGAAACATCTGAATTATTTTATTTTAACAATTTAAACGATGCTGTTTTAAAACAAAATGAATTTTTGCCCGTTACCTTAGTTATTCCAAGCGAAAGAATTAAAGTTCCCTATGAATGGGTCACTTCATTAATAGGTTGCGCTATTTATGACTCACTAGCTGCTACAGAAAGTTTTATTAAGTCCATGCTTCACAGCATTCCGTTTAATCAAGATAAAATGATTTGTATTAAATGGCCTAATGATATTATTTATTTTCCTAAAAAATCTAATGCTAAAGAAGTTTTAGAATATAAAAAAATATGCGGTATATTGTGTGAAACAAATGCTATTGGAAATAAAATTGGAGACTTTTTTATTGGCATTGGTTTAAATTTTTTTAGCCATCCTCAATATGATAAATCAATTTCTTTTTGGGAAAGTTTATTCATAAATGACAATAAAACAATCAAAAGAGAAATAAATAAGTATCATAAATCAAATGAATTTAGATCTGCTATTTTAAATAAATTTTGCGAAACATTAAAAAATGAAATTATTGATTATATTTGTTCTCCACGTAATACAGAACAATTAAAATCTTTAGTTTTAGAAAGATCGTTACCAAAGGGGACTATTTTATCTGTAGATAAAGGAACCAGGCAAGGTGAATTTTTAGGAATTGATAATAATGCTGGATTATTATTAAGTGGTAATTCAAAGCCCGTCGTGTCTGGAGATATTTCATTAAAAGAACCTACAGCAAATAAAAAAACGATAACAAACACAGAATCAATACAAAAAGGAACGCCCATTCTTGCTATTGATTTTGGTAACACAACAATTCATATTGGATATCAATCTTCTCATTTAAAGAAATATCATATTAATATTCCATATGATATCTTGCTTAAAAATGAGCAAATTAAAATTAGAGAATTTTTTAAAACAATATTAGATGGATTTATTTTAGATCGAAAACTAAAAATTGATTTAGTATACACCTCCGTAAACACACCTGAAAAAACAAAAAATTCATTAAGTATAATTAAAGATTACTTAACAAGCCTTTTCCCAGAAATTTCGTTTCATGAATTAAAAATTACTGAAAATGATATTTTTAATTGCATGGATATCACGGGAGACTTTGAAGTAAGTCGATTAGGAGCTGATAGGGCTCTTAAATTTTTATTTGCATTTCAACAAGCTAAAAAATTAAAAGAAAATATTATTACTTTTTCATTTGGCACAGCAGTTACTTGCGAAGGAGTTTCATCCTCTTTATCCATTTTAGAGAATTTTATTTTTCCTGGCGTACAAATGGCATTTAATGCAATTCATCATTACACGGCCTTAGTTCCTTTATTCCAAGCTAATTCAGAAATGTTTACTCCAAAAGATAAAAATTGGAATCAAGAAATTTATGTTCAAAGAGGTGTATTTTTATCAACAGCATCAAGTGTTATTGCATCTATAAAAATGCATTCCCCTTGCAAATGTTACTTTAGCGGCGGAAATGCAGAAGCTATATTAAATATAATTAATATGATAGATCCAAATCATGATTTAGGAATAGAAATACTCCCAAGCATTGAAACAGATATGATCATACAATATAAAGATCAATTGCTAAAAAAGCATCTTAATGCAACAAAAGAAGAAAAAACAATAATAAATAATAATATAAAAAGAATGAAAAATCTGATTGAAGAAAAATCAATTCAAAATCAACCAAAATCATCTCCCGTTATTAACGAAGATGAAATTGGCGAAGTTATGAAAACAATGCTGAAAGCCAGAGCGCCAAAGTCCATTGAAAGAAATAAAGAGCCGAAAAAAGAAGATTTTAGAAAAATTGGAAACCATCTAGAAAACTTAGAAAATGAAGAAAGAATTGATGCTTACATGGCAAGTAAGTTTCAATTTCATAACAGAGAAACGTGGCGTGAAAGAATTTCAAATGGTGAAGTTTTAATTGAGCATGGCGCCAATAAAAAAGAACGCGAAAAAATTCATTTAAATAAAGTAAAGCCTACATATAAATTAAAAAATTATGATCAAATATGGCTTTTTCATCCACCAGAATATGAACCCGATGTAATAGAAAAAATGGATATTATTTTTGACGATGGAGATCTTTGTATATTCTCTAAACCACCAAATATGGTAATTCATGCAGCTGGTATTTATGGAAAAAATACTTTCGTAAATATATCTGCAAAAATGGGTTATGCTGATTGCTCTGCAGTTCATAGAATCGATCGGGAAACTAGCGGAATTTTAGCTTGTGCTAGAAAATCGGAAACCAGAAATATTATATCAGAAGCTTTTAGACAAGGTAACATTGAAAAATTATATATTGCAGTGACTAAAGGAAAAAGCCGATTACCGGAAAACTTTAGAGTTACATTACCAATTGGAGAACCTGAAAATTCTTTAATTCGACTTAAACTTTGGGTTAATGGCAATTTACCTCAACAAGCTGAAACTTGGTTTTCAAAACTAGCGACTTATGAAGATTATACCATGTTTGCTTGTTTGCCTCAAACAGGAAGAACAAATCAAATAAGAATTCATTTAGCAGCAATAGGGCAATGGATTGTTGGTGATAAAATGTACCATGAAGATGAACAAGTTTTTATTCAATTTTATGAAAATGGCTATACCGATTGGGTTCATCAACAAACTCTTTTTCCTAGACATATGCTTCATAATGCAGGAATAATGGGTTCAAATATAAAATTACCTTCGCTATCAGATAATCCAATTGTTTGCGAACTTTATTCAGATATGATGAATTCTGAAATTGTTAAAAACTTACTTAAAAATTCATCAATTCCATTCGATCCTATTCAACAAAGAGAATATATTAAAAATACATTTTTAAAACTTCATAAAATTAATTTTAATGAATTTCCTGATATTTCCCTAGGAGAAAAAAAATGAGTAAATTAAGTAATAACTTTGATACTATTTGTGTTCATGCAGGAGTTGAGCCAGAATCCGTAACAGGCGCAATTATGACTCCTATTTTCCAAACGTCAACATATGTTCAAGATAGCCCTGGAAATCCAAAAATATATGATTACTCTAGAGCAGGAAATCCAACAAGAACTGCTCTAGAAAATTCACTAGCCGCATTAGAAAAAGCAAAACATGCCGTTTCTTTTTCATCTGGACTAGCAGCTGTTAGCGCCATTGCTCAATTACTAAATCCAGGTGATCATGTTCTTGTTTGCGACGATGTTTATGGTGGTACTGGCAGATTATTTAGAAAAATATTTGCAAAATATAATATTGATTTTGAATTTATTGATATGACAATTACAAATAATATTGAAAGTCATTTTAAAAAAAATACAAAACTTGTTTGGATTGAAACACCTACGAATCCTCTTTTAAAATTAATTGATATTGAATATATTTCAAAAATATCAAAAAAATTTAAAGCAATTACTGTTGTAGATAATACTTTTTCTTCACCTATTTTTCAAAATCCAATTGAACTAGGCGCTGATATTGTATTACATAGTACAACAAAATACATTGGAGGCCATAGCGACTTAGTTGGCGGTTGCTTAATGCTAAATGAAGACTCCCTTGCTGAACAACTTAAATTCATTCAATTTGCAGGAGGAAGTGTAAATGCTCCTATTGAAGCCTTTTTACTGTTAAGAAGTATAAAAACACTTTCTTTAAGAATGAAAAAGCACAATGAAAATGCTTTATTTATTGCAAAAGAAATTCAAAAACTAAAAATATTTTCCGAAGTTATTTTTCCTGGACTTGAGGATCACCCGCAATATCAACTAGCTAAAAAACAAATGAGAGGTTTTTCAGGCATGATTTCTGCTAGAATAAATGGTGACTATGATAAATTAAAAACATTTGTTTCTAGATTAAAATATTTTTCACTTGCCGAAAGCCTTGGTGGTGTCGAATCTTTAATAAACCATCCCGAAACAATGACTCACGCCAGCGTTCCTTTAGAGCATAGAAAAAAACTAGGAATAACCTCTGATTTATTAAGATTTTCAGTTGGCATAGAAGATGCTCAAGATCTTTTAGAAGATATAAAATCTGCAGCTAATTTTTGACATAGGCATTCAAAACTAAATGAAACATTAAAATACTTCCGATAATTTAAAAGGAGGTATTTTATTTATGGCTATTCCTGCAAATAAAAAGAAATTAAGAACAAATAATGAACTAGAACTTATAAAACTTGTGTTAGACGAAGATAAAGATTTAAAAAAAAGGGTAATTAAGTTTATTCAAAAAAGCCTCGGAAAAACAAGTTCTGCAACGGCAAAGAAAAAAAAGAGTGACTAATATTTTTATAATATGAATTTTATTTTAATATAAAACTCCATAACCAAAATAATTATTTTATTAAACTAAATAAACCTCTTAACCCAACATTTAAAATATTAAATTTTTGGTAATCTATCCCGTATTGACAAAAAATTATCATGACTATAAATGTTACTTTTAGTTATTTATCTCACAGGTAATCTGTATGAAAACCAATTAAATTATCATTCAAAAAAAAAGAAATTCCTTTTTCAAGAAATGGATCAGGAGATTTAATTTTTTTTGTTTAAAGAATCAACAAAATTTTAATAAAAAAAGGATTTTCACATGAAAAAAAACATCACACAATACATCATAATATTTTTTAGTTTAATATTAGTTACTTCCTGTACCACTTTTGGTAAATCATTTTCGGGAGATTTTAGCAATATTAAAATAAATTCGACGACCAGAAGCGAAGTTGAAGCGAATTATGGATTTCCATATAGGGCAGGAATTGATAATGGATTTAAATCTTATATTTATGTATATTTAAAAGTAAAACCATTTGGAGAGTTACAAAGCAAAGAGTTTGTAATCCGCTTTAATGAGAACGACACTGTTAAAGACTATGCTTATTATAGCTCATTTGAAAATGATAAAAAAATTATTTTTGAGACTAATAAATAATTATGCTTCACTAATTTAATAAAATTGGATTTTTTTATGAAAATGAACCCGATACAGTTAGCAATCCTATTTTGTAGTTTAATCTTTCTTTGCTCATGTACAACTATTGGTAATCAGTTTACAGCTGATTTCAAAAATATTTCATTAAACTCTACTACCAGAGAAGAAATAGAAACGATTTATGGTTATCCACTTCGAGCAGACTTTCTTTTTGGTATGAAAACTTATTATTATAGATACGCAAAAATCAATCTATTCTTAGATGATGTCAAATTAAAAGAACTTAGGATACACTTTAACGACAATGATACGGTAAACAGTTATTCCTACTCTAGCAATTTTAACAAAGATAAAAAAATGATCTATGAGAAACCTAAAGCATTAACACAATAATTTTATTTTAAAATTACAAACCAATAAAAAAATTAAAGCTAAGACAGCAGGAAAAGATTGAATATAAATTATAACTTTTCTAAATAGCAGCCACAACACAGGTATCTTCACCCACCCAAAAAATAAAATCCGCAATACAAAAGCGAGATCTTACAAATGGAGAAAACCTTAAAGCCCAGCGATATTCAAGAGCCGAAGTTGGTGGGTTTGTTACTTCAGGATACGTTGGTAATTTTGCATTCTCCAATAATTTTTGCATTTCATAAGAACGAATTGTTATCTTTGAAAGATGTTTTTTTATTTCTGGTAATTCATTTAAAAAGGTATCAAATTTTTCTTTTGCAAGGTCCCATTTTTCACTTTTTATCATGTAATCCTGAATAAATAATTTTTTTACTTCTAGTAATTTATTTTGATCTATTGAATTTATATTATCTTGATTTCCATAATAAGGTGCCGAATTTATAAATTGATTTATTAATTTTTCTGTTTCTTTTTCATTCATTGATCTAAATTTTTTAATATCAAATTCTGTATTTTCTAAAAACCAATCCATACTCATCGCACTTGTCAAAGAAGCTAATGCAACTTGCTCTCCATGCAAAACTAATGTTCTATTTGAAGTTATTTTTAAAAAATCAAGTGCATGACTAATTACATGCTCATAGCCACTTAGTGGAGTTGTTTCTCCACTTAATGACATTGCAATCCCAGCCATTGCAAGAGCAGAGGCATGAATTTGTGTCGCATCACTTGTTAAAATGTCTTGCCCAATACTCACCGACAAATTTTTTAAAGAATCAGAAAATACTTCCATTAAGCGATAAGCTAATTCATTATAACTCTCAGTAATTTTCAATTTATAAGCTAAATACCAGTCACCATATGCTACAAAACGAGCAAGAAGATCTCCGTAACCCGCTCGAGATAAGGCAATTGGTGCCGCTTGCAATAAAGGTTCAATCCAAATTGTAGTATGAATTTTATTAGAAATTCTTGTTCTTTTTGCGCCTTCTATATCTAAAACAGAAAAAGAAGAAGTAAAAGCAGTTACCGTCATTGCGGTCGGTATGCTAATAAAAATAGAATTCGGATCATTTAAATATAAAGAGTGTTTTAAAAGATCTGTAATTGTTCCGCTTCCTAATGCAATATAAACTTTACATTTTTTTTCATTTTGAATGAAATAATTTACATGGTTTAAAAAATATTCGGAAGCGTGTATATCTTCAACAGCCGTTTTGCTTTCTAAAGATAAATTTTTATATATTACATTATATTTTTTACTTATCATTTGAATAATGATGTCAGATATATTGATGTTTGAATTTATTTCGGAACTTTTAAATTTGCCATCACATAAAATAAAAACAGAATTATCTGAAGGATTATTTGAAAAAAAATAATTTAATAACTCATCCATTTTATTTTCAAATTCAAAATAATTTTTTGAATATATTTGATTTGGAACATTTGATTCTAAATTTAAATTTATATTCTCATTCAATAAAGTATTTTTTAATAAATCAAAGCAATTCATATATTATTTACCCCAAAAAAAAACCTCGATATCTCGAGGCAATAATAAATTTAATGAAATTGCTCTCTATTTAGGATTTGAAATCACAACTTCATTTTTTGAATTTGTATTATTATGAACGCTATTTGCAGTGTTAACAATACGCATATTCTTTTCAGAGGCCTGAGTATAATTTAAATTAATTGCCCAACGAGGCCCCATAATACCAATTACTATTGCAGCAAAAGCAGCTATAAATGAAACCGCTTTCATTCCTGAATTTGTTTCTTCAGATTGATTGCTTTGCGCAGAGTACCGAGTTGCAGGTTTAAACCACATTTCAGCCATAATTGACAAATAATAGTATAATGAAAGACAGCTAAATAGAACTAAAATAATAGATAGTCCAATAAATCCTTGATTTACTGCAGAAAGTAAAAGGAAAAATTTACCGAAGAATCCTGCAATTGGTGGAATACCAGCAAATCCAAAAAGAAACACACTTAATGTAACAGCAGCAAAAGGTTTTTTTGAACCAATTCCCGCTAATTCTTCTTTTAAAAGATCTTCACGATTTGAATCTTCTAACCATGAAATTACGGTAAATGCTCCCATACTTAATACAGCATAAATAACAGCATATGACATTAAAGATTGTTTTGACTCTAAGCTTGTAGGATCTGCTGCCAAAGATGCAAATGCTAAACAAAAATAACCTGCATTTGCTACGGAAGAATAAGCTAAAATCCGCTTAATACTATTATGAACTAGACCAAATAAAGAGCCTACAGCAATAGAAACAGCACCAAATATCCAGAAAACAATAATAAGGCCAGTTTTTTCACCATCGCCAAAACTTACACTTAAAATTCTGAGAATAACAATAGCAACACTAAACTTAACTAAAGAAGCCATATAACCCGTTAAGTGAGAGTTTGCTCCTTGGTAAACATCGGGAGCCCAGGAATGAAAAGGAGCAATGGCAAGTTTGAAAGCGAGCCCTGAAAAAATGAGTAGAACGCCTGCTAATCCAAAAGGATTTGATAAAGAAATATTTAACAACCTAAAGTCTGCAAAACGTAACGAACCAATACTTGCGTAAATTAAAGCAGCGCCCATTAATAACATGGCTGCTGCTGCTGCTCCTAAAATAAAATATTTAATAGAAGCTTCCATACCTTGAAGTGTTCTACGTTGGTAACCAACAAGTACATAAAGAGATATGCTCGTTAATTCTAATCCAACAAAAAAACTTAAAAATTCTCCTGCAGCACACATTACCATGAGTCCTGCAGATGAAAATAAAATAAGAGTTAGCAGTTCGGAACGTAATAATTCTTTACCAATTTTAGTCATTGATGAAGCCATTAAAGTAAACAGTGTTCCAATAGCAATTACAATAAATGACGTTCTTGAAATATCATCAATTAAAACACCGCTTCCTAAAAAAGCTTTTGGTGTCGAAATTTTTGAAAAAATAGCAAAAACAGCTGCTGCAAAAGATACAAAAACAGCAACGTACCACGAAGGGTAACATGGTTTATCAGGGTCTGTTTTAAAAACTCCTAATAGCATTGTTACCAAACCACCTACTAACAATAATAAAATAGGAAGAGATAAAAAATAAAACGAAGCTGGAGGTAAAATATCACTCCATAAACGAGTTTGAATTGCTGCTTTAATGGTCTCTTGGAGTTGAGTCATCATAAAATCTGCTGACATCATTTCACTCCTTCATTTTGAACTGTTTGAAATTTATTTAGAGGCAAAAGAACACCATCTTGTGTATTGGCAAGTTCAGAGAAATAAGCAGAGTTGCTAATTACACTTCTTTCAATATTTACAAGAGTTGGTTTTGTATGTTGAAGAATAGAAGAAGAAGCAAAACCTAGCACAAATATCATTATAGATAATACAGTTAACTGAATCACTTCAAACTTATTTAAACCTGATAATTTTTGATTTTCTGGATCATCTAATGGACCAAATAATATTTTATAAGTAGCCCATAAAATATAAATAGCTCCAAAAACAACTCCTAAAGTTGCAATCGTACCTATTATTGGATTTGCTTGAAATGAACCTATTAAAATAAGCCATTCACCAATAAAACTTCCTGTACTTGGCAAAGCAACAGATCCCATTGCTGCGACAACAAAGAAAAAAGCAAACCAAGGTAACACTTTCGCAATTCCACCAAATTCATCTAAATTAAATGTTCCTCTTTTTTCATATAAGAAGTTAAATAAAATAAAGAGAGCTCCTGCAGTAATAGCATGATTTAACATTTGATAAAGTGCACCTTGAAGGCCTATTGTATTTAGAGAAAATATACCTATCACAATAAAGCCTAAATGGCTTAATGATGAAAATGCCATAATTCTTCTAACATTCTTTTGTTGCCAAGCAATTAGTGCACCATAAATAATACCAATCACAGCTAATATCATAATAGGAGTTGCAAAATAAACTGCGGCTGCAGGGAATAAGCATACACTAAATCGAATTAATCCATAAGTAGCAAGTTTTAAAATAACACCAGACATTAATGTGTAAGTCGCAGGCGCTTGTTCATAAGTGTCAGGTAGCCAAGTATAAAAAGGAAATATTGGTACTTTAATACCAAACGCTAAAGTAACAGCTAAAAACAACCAGGATTGTGTTGTCAAAGGCAACGCTGCTGCTGTTTTATAGAGGTCAAGAATGTTTGAAGAATAAACACCACTATTTTCTAATGAGTGTGTATAATATAGATATATTAAAGCAACCAACATCAATAAACTTCCTACAACACCGTAGATAAAAAGTTTAAGAGTTGCATAAACACGATTTTTTCCGCCCCAAATTCCAATCATAAAATAAACAGGTATGAGTGTTAATTCCCAAAAGACATAAAATAAAACAACATCTAAGGAAACAAAGACACCAATTATTCCAGACTGAAGCAAAAGAAATAAGGTTAAAAAACCTTTTACTTTTGTTTTAATAGAAGTGTAAACTGTCATCATTACAATAATTGAAAATACGGTAGATAAAAGAACGAGTATTAAATTTAATCCATCAACACCAACAACATATTTAATTCCTGTTGATTGCGGCAACCAATTTAAAACTTGAGAAAATTGAAACTGCGCCGAATTAGGAACAAAATATTTTATCAAATGCAATGAAAACACGAATTCAACAACTGTTCCTACTAAAGCAATCTTTTTATGAAGGCGACAGTCAGCTGATGAAGGTATTATTAAAATAATACCAGCTACGAATAATGGAAAAATTATGAGCAGTGATAAAATCCACTGCGAAACGCCATCGATCATTGTGTCCTCTCAACTGCTCAAAGAAATAGAATTAACCCAAAAATAAACACACTAATAAAAATAAACTTGAGATAATTCCTTGCCATTCCTGATTGAGCATCGCTTGCAACGCTCGTTCCTGTATATAAGGTTTCAGGAATACCATTTACAACGCCCTCAATTATTATTTTATCTATAAAGCTGTATAGGAATTTTCCTACTTTTGCGAGAGGACGTATAAGAATTAGTTCATACAATTCATCAATTCTCCATTTATCACGAACCAAACGATAAACAGGTCCAAATGCATGCGCAAATTTTTCGCCACCATCTGGACCGTTTTTATAAACAGCAATCGCAAATGTAGCACCAACAAAAACAATTAAAATAGATGCTCCCATTAAACCATATTCCATGGAATGACTTAAATGAGTTGCATGGATACCGCTTGAATTAATAATAGATTGAGCTTGTCCTAATACTGGAGAAAGAAAGCTTGTAATAAAATCAGCTTTTCCAGTAAAAACTTCTGGAATCGCAATAAGTCCACCAAAAATAGATAGTACTGCTAGAATTATTAATGGAATTGTAATTACAAAATTTGTTTCGTGAATTTGATCGGGATGTTCTGCACGACAAGCTCCAAAAAACACAAGCCAAGTTAAACGTAACATATAAAAAGCTGTAAAACCTGCTGTTACCCAACCAACTAACCATAGTATTGGACTTCCAAAAGGGCCAGCCCATGCAGCAGCTAATATTGCATCTTTTGAGAAAAATCCAGAAAAGCCAGGAAAACCAATTATTGCTAAGGTAGCAATTAAAAAAGTAACAGAAGTAATTGGCATTTTTTTAAAGAGGCCGCCCATTTTTCGAATATCTTGTTCATGGTGGAGAGCATGAATAACACTACCAGCGCCCAAAAATAAACACGCTTTAAAGAAGGCATGAGTAACAACATGAGAAACACCGTATTGAAAAGCACCAACACCACAAGCCATCACCATGTAACCAAGCTGGCTACAAGTTGAATAAGCAAGAACTTTTTTAATATCAGTTTGTGCAAATCCAATTGTTGCTGAAAAAATTGCGGTAGCTGCACCAACAATTGCAATTGTTGTCATTACGGTAGGACTTAAAACAAGAACGTAACTTAATCTATTCATTAAATAGATGCCAGATGTTACCATTGTTGCAGCATGGATTAATGCAGAAACTGGGGTAGGGCCGGCCATCGCATCAGGTAGCCATGTATAAAGAGGAATTTGCGCAGACTTTCCTGCCACTCCCAATAAAAGACAAAGCCCAATTAATGTTATTTCAACAGAATTTTCTGCTAAAAAAGTTTGAGGAGATGCTGCAATAATAGCGGCTAACTCTGCGTAATTGATCGTTTTAAATAACATGTAGCAAAGAAACATAGCAATTAAAAAGCCTGCATCACCAACACGATTTGCTATAAATGCTTTTATTGCTGCCATTGAGTTGGCTTTATCTTCGTACCAATAACCAATTAGCAAATATGAGCAGACTCCAACACCTTCCCAACCTAAAAAGGTAACAAGCATATTTGAGCCTAATACCAACAATAACATAGAAAATATAAATAAATTTAAGTAAACAAAAAAGCGGTATGGACGTTTTTCATGGTGCATGTACTCGCCAGAATACATATGTATTAAAGAACCAACTCCAGTTATAACAAGAAGAAATATTCCAGAAAGTCTATCCACTGTTAAACCAAATGAAATATTAAATTCTTTTCCATTCACTAAAGGAACAGATACCCAATTAAATAAATCAACTGTTAAAGTATTTCCTTGGATAACTGGTCCCATAAATAGCATTACTGAAAATATAAAGGGAAGCGCTACAACAAATGTAGCGACCATACAAACGATTCCAACATTAGCTGCTCTTAAAGCAAAAGCATTTATGAGTGCACCAACTAAAGGTAATAAAACGATTAAAGTAAGTAATGTTTGTTCTTGCATCTTTATCCTCTCAGTATTCTGAGGTCGTCAATTTCAACACTTGACTTCGCACGGTATAAAGAAATAATAAGTGCAAGTCCTATTCCCGCTTCACAAGCAGCTACAGCCATTACAAAAAACATAATTACTTGGCCATCTATTGTATTAGTCATGCTACTTGCACTAATAAATGCTAAATTTGCTGCATTTAACATAACTTCAACACTTAGCATCATAAATATCAAATTTTTTCTGAACATGACTCCAAATAAGCCAATAATAAATAATAATAATGAAAAATAAATACCGAGTTCAGGCAGACTTGGCATCACTCACCTTCGCTTTCTTTGCTATGACAATTGCGCCAACAATAGCTACTAAAATTAAAAAACTAATTAATTCAAACGCCCATAGATAATCTGTAAACATTAATGCGGAAACATTTTTCACATTTTCATTCATGGATTCAGGATAATATGGAGGACGTGCATTCATTAAAGAATTTGAATTTATATTAGATATAAGATAGCCTTGCCCCACCTTTGTACCAAGAAATAAAGCAACAATAAAACCTAAAGCAGTTAATATTAATTCACCTATTGTTATTCTGCCGTATCTAAGTTCTTCAGGAGGTAAATTCAGAAGCATAATAACAAAAACAAACACAACCATTATCGCACCAGCATAAACTATAATTTGTGCCACTGCTGAAAAATGAGCGCCAAGCAATCCGTACATTCCAGCAATTAACATCATAACAACGATTAATAACATTGCAGAGGTAACGGGCCATTTTCTAGTAATCATTAAAGCAGATAAAAATACTGCCATGACACCCATAATTAAAAATGATATTTGAGTAATGGTAGGTAGAGACATGACTTTTATTTCCTTTCAAATAAAGTAATTCATTGCCATGAAACCCCTGCAGAACCGGACTTGTAGTTTTCCCACATCCGGCTCCCAGAGATGATATTCATTGCGTAG
>NZ_JBIPMD010000262.1:0-4302 GCF_044369315.1 Silvanigrella sp. | reverse complement strand
ATATTATTTATTTGTATATTGTTAGCAGTTCCTTTTGAAGACATATTAAAAGAGGTCATTTCCATTTTTTTACTATTATTTTTGCCTTCTTTTGTTGAAGAGCCGCAGCCAATTAAGGCAAATGCAGCAATTGAGCAAACTCCTATTTTTTTAAAAGACATTTTATCCCTCAAATGATTATGTGATATAATTAAATTAAAATTTTAAGTTCAACTAGCCTTTTTCATTTGTTTAAAAAATGATCAAGTTTAGGCTGAATATCTATTTTATATGTAATCGTCTTATTATATTGCTTTATTGTGACAATATGCTCGACGTTTTATTAATTTAGTATAAAATTTAGTATTTAGAAACTTAATTTAATATTTATTTTAATGCACAAGTTTTAAATAAACAATATCTAAAAAATTAAATTCATGCGATGTGATAAATATTTTTTAGATATTTTTTTCAATTCAAAATTAAATATAATTATTAAATTCGCTTTTATTTATTGCACATTGTGTTCTGGATTAAGTATTAAAATGCTTTATATATTGAAAATCATTATCATTATTGCAAAGAAGGCAATACTTATGTATTAAAATAAAGGTGATTCGTTTTGAATCTATTTTCATAGCTTATTTATTAAAAATTATAAAAATTTTTTCAAACATTTAAAATGAAATAGGAATTTACAGAATGCTTAAAAATAATGTACCAAGTGGTCCTATAGAAGATAAATGGAAAAAACATGTTTTTGAAAGTAAATTAATCAATCCGGCCAATCGAAAAAAATTTTCAGTAATTGTTGTTGGCACTGGATTAGGGGGCGCTTCCGCCGCCTCTACTTTAGCAGAAGCAGGTTATAAAGTTGATGCCTTTTGTCTCCAAGATACTCCTAGAAGGGCTCATTCTATTGCGGCACAAGGGGGAATAAATGCATGTAAAAATTATAAAAATGATGGTGATTCCACCTACCGATTTTTTTACGATACGGTAAAGGGCGGGGATTATCGCGCTAGGGAGGCCGGTGTTTATCGCTTAGCAGAATTATCAAATAAGGTTATTGATCACTGTGTTGCTGTTGGCGTTCCTTTTGCGCGAGAATATGGCGGATTATTAGACAATCGATCTTTTGGTGGCACACAAGTTGAAAGAACCTTTTATGCAAAAGGTCAAACTGGTCAGCAGCTGTTACTTGGAGCTTATCAAGGGATGATGCGTCAAGTATCAGAAAAAAATATTACAATGCATTCTCGCAAAGAAATGATCGATCTTATTGTTGTGGAAGGAAAAGCGCGCGGTATTGTTGTTCGCGATCTTTTAACAGGAGCAATAGAAACGTATTCTGCAGATGCTGTTGTTTTAGCAACGGGTGGTTATGCAAATTTATATTATCTTTCTACAAATGCAAAACCATCGAATGCAACCGCAATTTGGCGCGCTTATAAAAGAGGAGCGGGTTTTGCAAATCCATGTTTCACCCAAATCCACCCAACCTGTATTCCTATTGCGGGTGCAGAACAATCTAAGTTAACACTCATGTCAGAATCACTAAGAAATGATGGACGAATTTGGGTACCAAAACTCAAAAATGAGACAAGACTTCCAAATGAAATTCATGAAGAAGACAGAGATTATTTTTTAGAACGCTGTTACCCAAATTTTGGAAATTTAGTACCACGTGATGTTACTTCTCGCGCTGTTAAAAAAGTATGTGATGAAGGTTATGGTGTAGGAAGTTCTGGACTTGCTGTTTACTTAGATTTTAAAGATAAAGTAGCAAGCCAAGGAAATAAATTTTTAGAAGAAAAATACGGTAACTTATTTCAAATGTATGAAAAGATAGTAGGAGATAATCCTTATCATTCTCCTATGAAAATTTATCCTGCCATTCATTATACAATGGGAGGTCTTTGGGTTGATTATAATTTAATGTCTAATATCCCTGGCCTATTTGTATTAGGAGAAGCAAACTTTAGTGAACATGGTGCAAACCGTTTAGGAGCAAATGCTCTTTTGCAAGGACTGGTAGATGGCTACTTTATTTTACCAAGCACACTTGGTAATTATTTAGCAAATACTCATTTATCCCCTGTTCAAAATAATAAAGTAGAATTCTCAGAATCTATAGAAAGCAACAAAGAAAAAATTCAAAAATTAATAAAAATAAATGGAAATATTTTAGCAGACACCATTCATGACAAACTTGGAAAATTAATGTGGAATGCTTGCTCTATGTCGCGAAATAAAGAAAAGTTGCAATACACATTAAATGAAATTCCAAAAATTAAAGAAGAGTTTTGGAATCATTTAAAAATCCCAAAGTATGCTAATACATTAAATCAAGAATTAGAAAAGGCTTTGCGTGTTTCCGATTATATTGAACTTGCAGAGCTTATGTGCCGAGATGCCCTTGCGCGCGAAGAATCCTGCGGCAGCCATTTAAGAGAGGAATATCAAACTTCAAACGGCGATCCGCAAAGAAATGACAAAGACTTTAGCCATATTGCTTGTTGGAAATTTACTGAAGAAAATAAAGTACCAGAAAGGCTAATAGAACCTTTAGAATATGAATACTGCAAGCCAACTCAAAGAGATTACCGTTAAAAGAGAATTATTTTTTTTATCTGAAAAATAATACATATTTTTCAGATATATGAACAGAAAAAATAATTTTATAGTTAACTATTTAATAATAAAAATAATTTGTAAAAATTTAAATACCAGAATATAAATTTCAAGTTTTGAAATATTCATAAATTTTTATGAATATCATTTCTATTTTGTTCCATTTTAAAGAATATGTTATGAATATTAATCAAAAAAAATTATCTCACATGTTAGAAGTCTTTACTACTAAAATTCATGAAATTACATTAAATAATCCAAGTTTATTTCCCGCTTTATTTGCTGACCTAAATGCATTGAATGATCCGGAAACAGATAGGTTTAAAGAATGTTATGCTTACATGCTTGCGCAAATTGAAACAAATTTTATAGCAAAGGCAAATATTCAAAAAAATAGCAATCTTAGCAATTATTTAGAAGAATGGTTTCAGCCTCTTACTTCTTCTTTTGTCTTAAAAGCTGTTCCTCCTAATAATGGCCTTTTCAAAACAAATACATTAAATGAAAATACCTTATTTTACTTAAATGAAAATTCTGCTGATAATAAAATATTTTGTAATAATTTACCCATAGCATTGCAACCTATAGAAATTGTAAATTCCTATTTCGATAAAAAGGGTAAAAATTTTTCTGCTTTCTTAGAAGTTAAAGCAAGAGCAGATATTGAAAATTTAAATATATTAAAAATATACTTTGATTGTAATAAATTTAGTTATTTTTATAGATTTTTAGATGAACTGCTTCTGACCCAAAAAAAAATTAAAATAACATATTTAGACAAAACTTATGAATCAAGTGAAGATAGAAATATTTTGAAATATTCCTTTTCTAATATATTTGATTTATCTATACATAAAAATAATAATTATTCTTTTTACATTCATCAATTTGTGAATTATTTAAACAATTATTCATTTATTGATATTGATTTATCTATGTTTAAAATGAATTTAAAAGCAAATGAAACGATAACAATAGAAATCCCTTTGAGCAAAACGCTCCCTGAATTTCAAGATCTAAATCATTTTGCGCATTTAAATTGCTTTCCTGTAAAAAATGTATTTCGAAAACAAGGTGATCCGCTTTTTTTTAAAAAAGGGAAAAAAGGATATTTTACTTTAGATAGAGGTTCCAAAAAGAAATTTATTGGTATAGATCATATCCAGTTTTTTGATAGAAACCATAATGATGTCGAAATGAAAGAAGGTATAGATTATAAAATACATAAAAAATATATCGTTCAAGACAAAAAGCTAGATATCATATATTATTTAAAAATTAAAACAGCATTCGCCAATGATACGATTATCGTTCCTTATTTTAAATGCTCTAATTTGACAGAAGTTCATTCCATTCCTCTATATTCAAAATTTAGTATAAAAAATGATTCCTCTCTTAAATTTGAAAATATTACTTCAGCAAGTAAAACAACTTTTCATTTTGAAAATTTTAGCAATGAATTTTTTTATAATGATATATTTCAAATGAATGAAGCTATTATGAATTCAAAATTTTATATAAAGAAATTTTTTGATATTTTAGAAAAATTTTCAAGCACTTCTTCAAATTATAAAGGGATTATGCCTAAAATAATTGAACAGGTTTGATCCTCCCCTAAGAAAGTAGACACCCAGATCCGAAAAAAACTTATAGGAAAGAGGTGTTGAAATGGTGTTAACCAAAAGAAGG
>NZ_JBIPMD010000261.1:0-4349 GCF_044369315.1 Silvanigrella sp. | reverse complement strand
TGAAAAAGAAAAAAGAAATGAAATTCGAGTTTGGTGTGCGGCTGCAAGTAGCGGAGAAGAACCTTATACAATTCTTATGACAATCTTAGAATATTTAGGTAATTACCCAAAACTAAATATAAAAATGCAAGCCACAGATCTAAATACGCAAGTGTTAGAAAAAGCAAAATTAGGAATATATAGACCAGAAATTTCTGAAAATATCACCCCTGATCTTTTACTTAAATATTTTGACAAAAATTTAAATACTCAATATTATCAAGTAAAAGAAAAATTTAGAAACATGATTGAATTTACTAAATTTAATTTAAGAAATGAAACATATTCTTTTCCGTATAAATTTGACGTTATTTTTTGTCGCAATGTAATGATTTATTTTACTCAAGATTTAGTGGAACAGACAATTTTAAAACTCTCTAGTTGTCTTTCTAAAAAAGGGTATTTATTTATTGGTCATTCCGAAGCTATGATTGGCGATAAACATAAATTAAAATCGGTTATTCCTGCAGTATATCAGCATATGACTTAAATAAATTATAAATATTCCGATAAATATAAAAATTATTTAGGGATATTTCATGAAATTTGCTTGTAATTGTATAAATGAAAAAGAAAGATTAAATACACTACATAATTATTTTATTCTAGATACAGAAAATGAAGAAATATTTGATGACATTACTTTATTAGCTTCTTCCATTTGTAAAACTTCTATATCTCTAATTAGTTTAGTGGACAAAAATAGGCAATGGTTTAAGTCTAAACAAGGTTTAAGTGCTGAAGAAACTTCAAGAAAAATCTCATTTTGTGGTCATGCCATTCATCAAAAAGAAATCTTAGAAATACAAGATGCTAAAAAAGACAAACGATTTTTTGATAACCCGTTAGTAGTTGGAGCCCCATTTATTCGATTTTATGCAGGGGCCCCATTAATTTCTTCAAATGGAAATGTGATAGGAACATTATGTGTAATAGATCAAAAACCCAAGAAATTAACGAAAGAGCAAAAAAAGTATCTTGAAAAACTTTCAAAGCAAGTCATGAGAATTTTAGATTTACGAATTGAAAATAATAACTATTATAAATTAAAAAATCACTTTAATACCATATTTGATAATATGAATAATGCTTTTTTAGTTCATGATGAAAAAGGAGAAATTAATAAATTTAATAAAACAGCTTTAGATATTTTAAAATTAAAATCTAAAGAACTATTAAATTCTAATTTATTTTTAGATCAATTTGAAATTCTAAATGAAATTGGAAAAAAAATTAATAAATCAAATTTTCCTTCTAATATTTCTTTAGAAAATGGAGAGTGTTTAAAAAATATTGTGATAGGGCTTAAAAATAAGAAAAAAGAAATCATTTGGCTTCGTATTAATACAACTGTTATTTCTTACCAAAAAAGTACAAAAATACTTTTTGTAATTACTGAATTCACTAATATAACTGAAAATAAAATTTTATCCGATAATGTAAAAAAAATTCAATTAGAAATATTAGAAAAAAGAATATTTTTAGATATTATTTTACAAAATATTCCATCTGCTATTATTGTGAAAGATGTAAAAAATGATTTTAGAAATTTAATTTGGAGTAAAGGAGCAGAAGAAATTTTAATGCGTTCTGCTGAAGAAGCAATTGGAAAAAATGTCTATGATCATTATCCTAAAGAAATTGCAGATAAATATCATAAATGGGATTTACAAGTAATTAAAAATGAAACGATTCTTAAAATAGAAGCTGCAGAAACCATAGTGCCCCATAAAGGAAAAATATTAGTTCAGACAAGTAAAATTCCAATTAAAACCAATTCAAATGAAGGTTATCGATATTTATTAACTGTTTTAGATGATATTACAGAATTATATAAAAACAAAGAAGAAGCACAAGCTGCAGCAAAAGCCAAGTCCGAGTTTTTAGCGAATATAAGTCATGAAATTAGAACACCTATGAATGGAATTATTGGAATGTGTGATTTATTATTAGATAATAATCCATTACCAAATCAAATTGAAAAATTAAAGATAATTCAAAATTGTGGCAACATTTTATTAAACTTAGTAAATGATGTTTTGGATTTTTCAAAACTCGAAGCAGGAAAGTTAATTTTAGAAAAAATACCATTTAATTTAAATAAAAGTTGCTTTGAAATTGTAGAGTTATTAAATAATCAAGCTTCTGCAAAAGGTCTTGTTTTATCTTATAGTCATGACCCTTTGACACCAGAATGGATCTTGAGTTCTCCTAATCAATTTAGACAAATATTATTGAATTTAGTTACGAATGCAATTAAGTTTACAGAAAGAGGATATGTTAAAATTTGCTCAAAATTAATTGATGAAAAGGAAAATGAATTAAAATTTCAAATTTCTGTAGAAGATTCAGGATTAGGAATTTCAATAGAAAATCAAAGTAAATTATTTCAAAATTTTTCACAAGTAGATGCTTCTACGACAAGAGTTTATGGAGGAACTGGACTCGGACTTGCAATTTGTAAGGCACTTTGCGAATTAATGGGTGGTACCATTGGGCTAGAAAGCAAAATAAATAAAGGATCTGTATTTTCCTTTAGTTTTATGGCTCAAAAGTTAGATGAAAACCAAAAAATGAATTTAAATAAATCGCCATTCATTATTGATGTTCATTTAGAAAAAAAATATCCATTAAGTATTTTAGTTGTTGAAGATAATAAAATTAATTATCAAGTAATTAATGGGATACTCGAAAAGTTTGGATATAGACCCGATTTGGCTACAAATGGTATTCTTGCTTTAGAAAAAATCGATACAAAAAAATATGATCTTATTTTTATGGATAGCCATATGCCAGATCTTGATGGATTTGAGACAACAAAATTAATTATTAAAAAATATGAAAAATTAAAAAAGAAAAGACCTCGTATTATCGCTTTAACAGCAAGTTCTATGAAAGAAGATAAGGATCACTGTCTTTCGATTGGTATGGATGGTTTTATAAGTAAACCAATCTTAATTGAATCTCTTGTTCAGCAGATTGAAAATTGTTATTTAAACATCGAAAAGGAATCAATATTAAGTTCAAAAAATGAAAATTCTAAATTATCTTTTAATTTAAAGAATTTTTTATCAAATTTTCAAGGAATAGAAGATTTAACTTATATCACTATAGGAAATTTTTTAAAACTATTACCAAACTATAAAAATAAAATAAGTCTTGCAATTAAAAATAAAAATGCGTTTGATATTGAATATGCTGCTCATAACTTCAAAGGAGCTTTGTTATATATAAATGCAGAAAAATCTCTATTTATTGTGGAAGAAATTGAAAAAATGGGACGTGAAAACAAAATCGATTTAGCAATTCACTTATATGAAGAATTACTGCATGAGTTAGATAATTTAATGAATGAATTAATAAATTATAATCAAAAGAAAGAAATTTAATTTTTGGTATTCTATTTAAATTAAAAGAAAAACTAAAAATTATATGCATCTGAAGTCATTTCATAATTCTCAACAGAATCTTTAGGATTACAATTTTAGAAATAATTTTTCTTTTCCAACTCCTTATTTAATGCAACATCTTAGTCTTTGGCTTCATTTTATGTTAATAGGTAAAGGCTCTCTTCTTAGTGAAGGATTATCTGAGTTAAAAATATTGAAGTTGAACCCATTTAGTTGACAATCTGGTATAGATATTTTTGTTATAGGAAGGATTGTCAAATGAAGAACAACAAAAAAGTATTTTCTGAAGAATTCAAGAGAAATGCAGTAAATCTCTCTGCCAACAGTGAGAAATCAATGGGTGAAATTGCCAATGATTTAGGTATTGGCTTTTCAACTCTTTCTAAATGGCACTCTGATTGCTCCCCAAACAATGTTTCTCAATCAGAAATCTTAAAAAAAACTAGAGATCCTGATTATTTAAAGCTATAAAGAGAAAATGAACGCCTTAAAATGGAAATTGAAATTTTAAAAAAGGCCACAGCCTTCTTTGTGAAAGAAAATTACTAAGGTATCGGTTTATCGAAACTGAGAAAGCAATTTATCCTATTATTATCCTTTGTTCTGTTATGAAAGTATCTAGACAAGGTTATTACAAATGGCGGTCCTTAAAAGCAAATCCCAGGTCCCTAAAAGCGGATGAAATGAAAAATATCATATCAAAAATTCATATCAATTCTAGAAAGAGTTATGGCAGGAGAAAAATTTATAAAGATTGCATTAATCAGGGTATTAAATGTGGAAAAAATAAAGTTGGCAGAATAATGAAACAAATGGAAATACGAGGAAGAGGAAAGAAAAAATTCGTTAAACAACAGATTCTAACCACAATAGAAGGGTTTTTCCAAATTTAATTACCCA
>NZ_JBIPMD010000260.1:0-4363 GCF_044369315.1 Silvanigrella sp. | reverse complement strand
AATAATTATTACTTTTATGATATCATTCAAGATAAACCATATTATATAAATAAAGCTTATCTAGAGTTTACTAATTTCGAAATAACCAAAAAAAATATTGTTAATTTAGAAAATATAATTACATTAAAATATTTAAAAAATGATGATTTTGAGAAAAGTGAAAATACAAAAGACTACAATTTAAATAATGAAGGAAAATTTAATAAATCAGAATTATTTCTAATGAACTTCTTACAAAACAATTTTAATTTTATAAATATTGATTCAATTAAAGGTAATAAAAATGTTAATTAAAAATTACAAATATTTTAAAAATTTAATTATATACTTATTTTGCATTCTTATTTGTGCTCAAGCAAACTCAATGCATTGCAATTCAGTTCAACAAGAGCAAACACATTATTCTACAAATATAAATAATATTCCGAATGAAGTATATCATGTGATAAATAATATTTATCACGCAAGAATTAATAATTATTCAAACACAAATACTTGGAGCCGATTTGGAACTGATTATATTTCATATAATGGTGGCATTCATTACTATTCAACAAAACCATGGCATAATAGAGAGCAACAACTTCCTATTTTAAACTCTCATCATAATTGGTGGCAAGGAAATAATAATCAAAGAGAATTTTATATTGAACACGATATTATTCCCTATTACCAAGGAATAAACAGAGGGTCACATAGACTTATTTATAATTCATTTACGGGTGAAAGTTTCTATACAGCAGATCATTATAATTCTTTCGTTCGGATTCAAAGAAATTGGACAAATGATTATACATTTATTCGTCATTAAATTGAGAAATTCTGTTTCTAAAGAAACATTAAATATTTACTAATTTTTGCATAAAATACGATTAATACTTTAAAATATAAACCATTAAAAATTTATTATAATTAAAAATAATTTACGATTTTTATCACTTAAAACCTATTAAACATATTTTTTTAAATTCAAAAAATACAATAAAAATATCGATATTTTCAAATAAATATAAGGATTCATATTTTTTTATTCAGAATGATGTATTTTTTATTGCATCATAATTCACTTTATTGTTATTAAGATTTTGATTAAAAACTTGTAAATTTTAACAAGTATAAATTAGGGAGTTTTAAGTGAAATTATTGATTCGTATTACATTATCATCATTCTTTTTATTAAGTTGTGTCCATAAGACAGAAAAACAAAATAATTCGAATCAAGTAGCCTCATTACAAGAAGACTCTTTTGATGATTTATTTGAAAATACTCCAAAAGAGTCTCCATTTGCAAGACCTGTTGGAGGCAAAATTGGATTTGATATAGATGGCGTTTTGCATACCGAAGTTCAATATTCCGCTTTTGGCGATTATAATGACCCTTCAAGACCGATCCTGGAAACAAAAGGAAGAAATAAAAGATTAATTAAAGAAATTGATCTTCTCTTAAAAAATGGAAATAAACCTTATATCATTACCCATAACGAAAGTTTTTGTTCTCCTGCTTCAATAAATAAAAGAGAAATTTTTTTAGCTGAAAATCATCTTGGCCAAATTAAAAATAATGAAATTTTTTGCATTAAGCCCCCACTGGAAAATCGGGGCAGCTAAAGGAAACAAAAATTGATTCTTTTTATGATGACAGCCCTAAAGTTCTGGCCGAAGTTTCCAAAAATAAGCCAAATACAAAGCTATTTATGGTTCTCCCTCATCAAGAAAAAGTAGCTCACTATTTTGCAGGCTCTAGTACAGAACGTGTTGAAAATTGTGGTGTTCTTGTCATAGATGCTTCTAAACCTAAAAAAAGATTGCTATTACAACTTCGAAGTGAAAGTCTGGGGAGTTGGTGGAATTTTCCTGGTGGCTCATGTGCTTTAGCAGAAAATAAACTTAAAAACTGCAGTTTAGGAGAATGCGAGGATCCTATTACAGGCGCCATTCGTGAGTTCAATGAAGAAGCCGGCAAAGAAAGAGATTTTAATCATGATATCACTCAAACCAAAAGATTGATGGTACTTCACTCAAAAAAATATATGCTACTTGTAGCCAAGTTTAATAATAACTTTTTAAATAACCGTTCCTTTATTCCTAAGCAAAAACACTCCTATGAAGTCTCAAATAAAATTTTTAATATTCAAAATAGTCCTGGCTACCGTTGGTTTGATTTAGAGGAATGCGATGAAAACTCTATTATAGAAGGTCATCCTCTTAAAATAACAGGAAAATTTTGCAAAGAATTTAAATATTATTTAGAGAAAATATAATATAAAAATTCTCTTTAAGCATTTGAATAAAAGATAATTATCTAAATAATATAGATAATTATCATAAAAGAAAGAAAAACAAATCCCCCTATTTAATTAGAATCTGATTTAGCCCCTTATAAATCAAATAATTATATTTCCTATTTAAAAATGAATAAATTATTACAATTACAAAAAAGTAATAATTTATTCATAATATATATAAATATCTATAATATAAATGATTTATTTAACAAAAATAACACTTATTGTATTTCTTTGTTAATTTATTATAAAATATTTTATTGAAAAATATGATATTTTATATTGAAATATATGGGTATATATTATAAATATTAATTGGTAATTGTTTTTCACGGTCTCCAATAAAGAAGTTTAATATGATTTTTAAATAAATTTAGCCCTATTTATTACCCATAAAAAACAAAGGAATAATCAAAGTGCCTATTAATAATAATTTAGATCTTACTAAAGGCTACAGCATAAAAATGAAATGAATACATTTTTAATTAAGGATATGAATCATATATTTGAATTCCCTCAAAACAGCATTCATTCTATTTTTAAAGCATTTACAAAAGCAGATCAAAATCAAGTTTCTATTGATTTAATGAGAACAACTTTATATATTAATCAAAAACCATTTAAAATAGAATCCCAAATTCAAAGCAATGTACATTTTAGTAATTTCACAAAATGTTTATTGCGAAATAATATTTACAATCATTATTTATTTGCATTTTTTGAGAATTATTTCCATCAGGGCGGACTTCTTTCTGGATGGGTTACTTTTTTTATGGAGTATTTAACTTTTAAAAGTCAAACTACTTTTCTTAGACAGAAAGAGAGTATTAATATGTTAGATTTTATTTATGATAAAACATTTTTATATACTTCTTTTTGTGGATGCGGACTTTTTGACACAAACAACATGCGTTACCTAAACTCTAATGATTTAGCAATTGCATTTCAATGTAAAGTTAAAATAAATTCATTTGATAATATTGAAATAATGAACTCATCTATTGGTATTGCAAATTTTGACAATAAAAATAGTTTCGACAAAAAATTATTAGAAGAGTTAAAATATTCATTACGAAATACATCGCAAATTTTGAAAAAAACTAAAAAAAATACACTTATAATTAAAGAAGAAACTATTTGGAGAAAATACCTCGGTACAAAAGCATTTTAAAAATAGAAGTAAAAACTCGACTTTCTTTGAATTTTATGATTTCTTTTTAAGAATTAAGATTTTTAACAAAAATCTGGTTGCTAACTTATCAAAGTGCAACTTCTTTTTTTATGGATAAACCATATTTTTTAAAAGGTAACTTATATGAATTCGAGTGAATGTTTATTTTGTAACTTTGCAACGCACAAAGAAGAATGTTTTAAAATATGGGAAGATGATTTCTTTATCGCATTTTTAACCCCATTTCCGAATACAAAAGGATTTACCGTTGTCATTCCAAAAGAACATCACTCTAGTTATTTATTTGAAGTTGCAGAAAATGTCATGAACGATTTAATAATTGCTTCTAAAAAAGTAGCTAAAATTCTAGAACAAGGTTTGAAAGTAGCTCGATGCGCAATTGTTTTTGAAGGTTATGGAATCAATCATTTGCATTGCAAATTAATTCCATTGCACGGCACAAAAAAAGACCAACAATGGCTTCCTATTCATAGTGTAAAAGAGGCGAATCCTTATTTTGATAAATATGAAGGTTATATCAGTAGTCATGATGGTCTTCGTGTTTCAAATGAAGAATTAGAAAAAGTGATAAAAGAGATTTTAAATTAAAAAATGTACCCTTTAAAAATCTAAAAGTACAAAAAAACCTACACTTAAAACAACACCTACATAACTAAACTGAAGACCAAACCATTTCCAAGCAAGATCATATGTTATTTGCAAAAAAGGGAAGAGCTTTATTTGTTCTGCGATCGAAACCAATCTTCCATCATAACCATGTACAAGTGTCCTCCCAATAAGTGATTTTTACAAAGCATAAATCCAGAATTAAATCTCCTTTTGAGGAGGAGATTTAAATGGAGATGGAAAATAGACTTTTAAAATTGTCAGAGCAAGTTGCTTTTGA
>NZ_JBIPMD010000259.1:0-4386 GCF_044369315.1 Silvanigrella sp. | reverse complement strand
ATGAGTTGGTTCTGCCAATCCATTGGTAGCTCCTTTGTTACTTTTTTTTAAGCAACAATTAACTAACAAATTGGAGCTATTTCTTCAATCTTCACAATATCTTTCTCAACTCTTAACTGGCATTATAAATTAAATTAAATTTATACCTGCCGATATTCAATTGAATGCTTTTTGAAGATTTTATCTTTATTTAAAGAGGCAAAATGAAACTTAATAATAAATTTATCAAATATTTATTCCTATTTTTGTGTTTCCAATTTAATAATGCTCAATCACAAACATATAGAGTTGGTGTTGAAAATTTAAATTATGCTCCATATTATTATGTAGATTCTTCTGGTTTCTATAAAGGATTTGCAAACGATATATTTGAATTATTTATGCAAAAAACAGGAGTTAAATTTAAATTTTTACCAATGCCAATTTTTCGTCTTTATAAAGAATTTATTGATGGAAATATTGATTTTAAATTTCCGGACTCTGTTAATTGGCAATCGGAAATGAAGAAAAATAAAAATATTATTTATTCAGATGATGTTATTACTTATATTGATGGTATTGTGATGAAAAATGAAAATAAAAACATGACTATTTCTGAAATTAAAACAATCGGAACAATTCGAGGTTTTGAACTAAAAGAATATAAAAATAAAAATAAAAACATTAAATTTTTAGAGAGTAATAATATTTCTGAGTTAATAGATGATTTATATAAGGAAAAAATAGATGCAGTTTATTTTAATGTAGCAGTTGCTTTACATGTTGTAAATAATAATGTTCTATTTAAAAACAAATTTTTGTTTCGTAAAGATTTGCCTTATGTATTAGATCATTACAAAATATCTACAATAAAAAATAAAATTTTGATAGATGATTTTAATAATTTTTTAAAAAATAATAATAAAGAAATAATGGAATTAAGAAAGAAAAATGGAATAATTCATTAGTTAAATAAACAGAATTTAACTAAATTGTGTATTTATGTGATTAATGTATTATTAAAAACTATCAAATTAAATTATTGATAGTTTTTTTTACGTTTTACTTTATCATACCGAGAGTAAAACCTCGTTCTTCAGAGCGAGGATATAAGCGAGCTGAAAAAACCACAGCACCAAACGGTGCAAGGTTGAATTGAAAGCCTGACGAGGCATGCAAAAAGACGATAGGGATTTTTGCTTGTCGAAAGTTGGCTTTACTTGTAACTTTGTTGTATACTTTTTTTTAAGTTCAAGGAGTTTTGCTTTGCTGATAACAACTTATCACTACAGAATTAAAGATTCAGGGAAAGCAAATAGAGTGCTTTCTAAGATGTCCCGTTCTGTAAATATGGTATGGAATTTTTGCAAACAAACTCAACAAGAGGCTCTTAAAAATAAATCCGTTAAGTTAATAGATGATAAAAAATCGGGTGAAAAAGCTTCTATCCCTTACTTTTTAACCAAATTTGAGATGAACAATCTTGTAAGTGGAAGCTCAAAAGAATTAGAATTGCATTCCCAAACAGTGCAATTTGTTTCCGAAGAATACATCACACGTAGAAAGCAATTTAAAACATTATTGCGTTGGCGTGGGAAAAAATCTTTGGGGATGGATACCGTTTAAAGCGTCAGCAATTAAAATTCATGATGGAAAAATATCCTATAATAAGAATGAATTTTCTTTTTGGAATTCAAGAGAACTACCAGAAGATGCAAAAATAAAAACAGGCTCATTTTGTCAAGATAAAAATGGGCATTGGTATTTAAATGTTGCTTTTGAGAGTGAATTAATTGGAATCAAAAGAGAAGGTGATAAAGAAATTGGCATAGATATTGGGATTAAAACTCTTGCAACATGTTCAGATGGTGAAAAGATTGATAGACCAAACTTAAGAAAAAATGCTTTAAAAAAACTTCGCTATTTAAAAAGATGCCAACGATTTGCACAAAGAATACAATCAAAAAGTAAAAAATATCATTCGTTGCCAAAAGCAAAACAAGAAAGAAAACTGCATGTAAAAGTAGTCAATATCAGACAAGACTATTTGCATAAAGAATCTACAAAACTTGTTAAAAAATGTTCCCTAATTGTAGTTGGTGATGTTCCTTGTAAATTCATGAATCGCAATAAAAAGCTATCAGGAATATCACTCGATTCGGGAATAGGAATGTTTAAAAATATGCTGAAGTACAAAGCCGTTAGAGCTGCTTCAATATACAAAGAAATTTCAGAAAGAGATTCAACTCGGACGTGCTCAAAGTGTAGTGAAATACTACCACGGATCGGGCTTGGAGTAAGAACATGGGCTTGTAAAAAGTGCAATACGATCCATGATCGTGATGTAAATGCGAGTATAAACATACTCAACGCATACAAGAACATGTTCCCTATTGGGCATGATAGGCTGACTCGTACAAAGAAAAATTCTAGCTAGTTTTTCTTTTGTATCTAAGGAATCCCCTTCATTTATGGAGGGGAGGATGTGTGCGCCGTGCAAAGGGCGTCAGATTTGGTGGTGAAAGTCCACACAACGAAGGAGTAACGTAACCACGTTGTAGCGAACATTGAACACAATTTAGTGATGAATTGAGCTAAGCGTATGGAGCGAATTGTGCAGGCCGAAATGTGAAAACGTGAAGCGATTTAGCCCCGAAAGTATCTTCAATCTCTTGGGTGACGCCGTACATCCAGCGGAAACCAAAACCAATTACTTCGATAGACGTGAGTTGTAATTGGCAAGAGCAGGGTTGCTATGCTCGGCATGTACAAAGAGATCTGACAGTCAACACGGGAGATTTCATATTCTCACTGTAGAAATACAGGACTGACGAGCGAAAGGATAAAACCACAGCGAATCAGCTTGGGGTATGAAAAGTCAGAGGGTTCATAGTAGCGAGGAAGTGAGTAATGATCATGGAGCGAAGGAGCCCAGTAATTAGCAATCACCAAGATGGATACGCTGTGAATCAACCCAGCAAAGTGAATAAAATAGCGAATACAAAACTCTTGCGAGTAGAGCTAAAATCTAAGGAAAATCCGAAAATAAAATTCACCAACTTAGGCCATATTTTATCTGAGGATTTTCTAAAAGAATGCTTCCACAACTTGGATAAAAACAAGGCGGTAGGAACAGATAAGGTGACAAAGGAGGAATACGGAAAAGAATTAGAAATTAATTTAAAAGCATTGCTTTCTAAAATTCGCAATGGAAGCTATTATCCAAAGCCAACAAGAACGGCAGAAATACCAAAATCCGATGGCACTAAGAGACCGCTCTCGATTGCATGCTTCGAGGACAAAATAGTTCAAGAAGCGGCAAGAAGGATTTTAGAACCAATATTTGAGCCACATTTCTATCAATTCTCATTTGGATTCAGACCCAATAAAAACTGTCATCAAGCACTTGCTGCATTAGACAAAGACTTGATGAATAGTTCAACAAAAGCTGTTTTAGATGTGGATATCAAGAAATGTTTTCCAAGTATACCAAACGAACCTTTAATAAATATTCTTAGCAGCAAAATTGGAGATAAAAGATTTTTAAACTTGTTAATCAAATTAATAAAGAGTAAAAGTATTGATATCGAAGGTAAAGTTGTAACAAATCAAACAGGAACCCCCCAAGGCTCTATTTTATCACCACTCCTTGCAAATATCTATTTACACGAAGTGGTGGATAAATGGTTTGTTGAGTTGAATAAAAATGAATTAGCATCCAGCTGCACGATTGTGCGATATGCTGACGATATGATATTCACAGCTAAATCCTTGGATTTAGCTGAAAGACTCAGGAATAAATTAAAAGATCGTTTAAATACATTTGGGTTAGAATTGCACGAGATAAAAACCAAGGTTATTTCAAATGGAAAATTGGTAGCAAATTATCTTCATACAAGAGGATATAAAATACCAAAATTCACATTCCTTGGTTTTCTTCATGTGTGGGGCAAATCATTTTCCAGAAAGACAAACAGTAGTTTCTGGCGTGTAAAAAGGAAAACCTGTCCCTTACGATTCAGGGCAAAAATTAAATTAATTTCCGAACACTTTAATAAGAATATGCATAGAAAAGATTTCTTTGATTATGCGAAAAGAATTGTCAACGGGTACTTAGAATATTTTGCAATTAACGATAATAGAAAACGAATTACACAATTCGTGGAAGTGGTTAAAAGTCTTATGTTCAAATGTCTCAATAGACGAAGTCAGAAACGCAGTTTTAATTGGAAGCAATTTAGTGAAGTTCTTAAGAGAGTGGATTTTCCCAAACCATTAATTCGGCATAGCCTTATCTTTAACTCGAGCGCTTATAAGCGGTGCTAGTGAAGGAGCCGTATGCCTTAATTGGGCAAGTACGGTTCTAATGGGGTTGCACAGTGGCAACACTGTGCTTCTACCTACTCA
>NZ_JBIPMD010000072.1:0-14260 GCF_044369315.1 Silvanigrella sp. | reverse complement strand
ATTTTTAAAGGAATTTTTTAGATTTTTAAGAGTTATTGTTGAATCACAATGAAAACTCTTCTTTAGTTGGACTTTTGGGCTGGATATGCGGGAATACCCTAATTTGCACATTCAGCCAAAATTTGACGTGCTTTTTTGTATCGATGATCGTAAACAGGTTGTTGATATGTGGCGCAAGCAAGGGCTTGTTTGTCTTCAGTGCGACGAAGGTCAATTTTAAAAATTAAAGAAATGGCATTAAAATGAGCAAAAATAGATCTCTTTATCTTCGTAACCAGAAAAATGATTTTAAAGAAGAACTTCGCAAAATTCGGATTCCTCAGACTGTAAAACAGGTTGATCCTCAATTTGTCGAGGCAGTAGCTGGAATAATTTGCTCATTTAAAGATGGTGACAAGCTTTCTGAAAGTCAGAAAAAAGGGCTTTCCATAATGCTTATTAAGGCAGAAAAAATTCAGGACGCAGAATTTGCTGAAAATGAAATCCAACATATTTTGAATCGTAGAAAAATAAGCGTTGACAGACGAGGAAAGGATACAACTTTAAAATGCGCCCCTAATTTTTTGCTTTACCATATAGATAAGAGAATAGGTAACTGGACAAGAAGATTATTAGCAAAATGCTTAAAAAATCCTTCAATCGCAAGACCTGCTTTTATCGCACATGCTTGTGGAGCGATTAAAGCCATTGGAAAAGAAAAGGCTGAAGAAGCATTAGCGAAATCACCAGAAGAGCTTTTTAAATTGATACACGAGCCTCAATTTTACGAAGCAGGATATAGACATCGTTCATATTATATAAGAATGCAGGCTATTGGGAACGAGCAAAGAAGGTTAATTAGAGAGAGGAAATTAAAATAAAGAAATCAATGGAGTTTATTTTTGAAAATAAAATTTCTAAATTATATAAGAATTACAAGTATCAAATTTTTTGTTAAAAAATTTTTGTTTATATATTTGCTAAGAATCTTAAATCATTTATTTTTAATTTTTGTATTATGTTTTATTTACATTGTTCTTAACAATTATAATTACACTTTAATATCATTGATAAATAATATTATACTTTCAACAATTGCTGCCGATATATTTTATATTTTCACTGTTATAATCCCAGAAGTAAAGAAAAAAAGATACATCTATGAAATTGGAATTTCTACTTTTTCTAATTGTATTGATAATTTTTTAAATTCGTTATTTTCAATATTACATTTCAACAATAATAAAGATTATAAAGTTAATGTGCATGAATTAAATTCAGATAGTTTATATAAATTTAGCAGTCCTATTATACATATTATTGAGACATCGGAATTATGGGATAAACCTTTTATTACTTGTAACTGGAGGTTATTTAGAAGTAATTTAAATTACACTGGATATGGTCAAAAAATGTATAAACTATCTGATAATAGTGTTTTAACTTACAAAGATAAATTTCAATTAAGTATTGAACAATTAGAAATAAGTATTAATGAAATAATTGTTAAATATGGGCAGTTTTTTGATAAAGAATATTTAGAAGCATTAGAAAATTTTATTTGCTCACCAATAGTAACATATAAAAATAAAGATATAGATGATTTTGAAAGATATGTTTATATTGGCTTAAAGTATATATTAAAAATAAATGAATTAAATATTAAATATTCAAAAAAATATCATTTCAATATTTTTTACAGAAGATTTGCTTAATTCTATTAAAGCTTATTTTATTAGAAATAACAAGACTGCCATATATTTTTAAACTTCAATTTCTTTAAACATAGTTTGATAAATTATTTCAATATCTTCAATAGCTAAGTTGTATCCATTAGTTATTGATTCCTGGCTTTTATTTGCAATACATTGTAATTTTTCACTAGCTTTATAAATTAAAAGGATTATATTATTTTCTCTATTAATTTTATTTGATATAATCCATCGTTCTATTGCTTCTTCTGAGAGGCTGTATAACTCTTCATTTTTAATTAATACTGAAGAATTAATAAGTTTTAAAAATTTTCTTTGTATTATTGAACGCTTATTAAACTCTTTCATATTTTTGACTCTTTATAATAAGATTTTCCATCCATTGTTTTATACAACTTAAATTTACTACTGCTTCATCAATTTCTCTATTACTAATTGGATTTCCAGTTGCCCTAGTCGATAGTATTCTAGATCTTTCTAGTAACTTATAATTACTTTCACATAATTTAAGACTATCATGGCCAAGTTGCAAAGCTGAATTTCTCGAGAAATTCGGCTTTCTCAAAATTCCAAGAGAATAACTTGTTGCGAAGTTTCTGATACTTAAAAAAATATTTGATAAATCAAAAACTCTTGTATATTCACTTGAAAGGATTGAATTATAATTTGAAATATAAAACTCATAAAATATCATCATATCTTCTAAATATGTAGAATATTTATTAGGCTCTCTTAATTCAATAAACAAATTAGAATTATCAAATGAGTATATAAGTTTTGCTTCCAAAAATAAGTGCCAAGCAAATGGATTTCCTTGTTCCCAAAGTTCTTTAATACGGCTATATTTATAAATTGAAAATTTTTTTTGGTTTAATTTTATATCATCAAATTCTTTAATAATTGCAATTAAATCAGTATCTGATGAAAATTCAATCTCTCCTCTACAAATAGAGCCAAAAGCGTAAATATGCATAATTATCTCCTGGCTGACATTTTAATCAATACAGATAATATACATCCAATAGATAGTAACTTTGTTAAAATAATGAAATTTACTATAAATAATGGATAATCTGATGGATTTGATTTTCCATCAATAAATAAATTAATATTATTAATGAATATTTCAGATACACTATATTTATTTTTATTAAATTTAATAAAATCTATTGCTGTAATTGTTGCTAAAATAACAAAAATATTTCTAAATAATATAGGTATACTTTCCATATTGCCTAATAATTTTTCTAATATAGTAAATTTTAAATAACTTAAAATTTCTTTAGCTCTTACAAAACCTTTATATTTATTCCTATAATATGACTCCTTAGAAAAACAGGCTTTTTTAAAGTGAACTTTAGTTGCATCTAATTCTACTTTAATTGCTTTATTTTCACCTAATTTATCACCAATTTGTTGAAAATTTAATCTTAAACTTCTTGCAAAGATCTGTATTCTATTTTCGGTGGAAGGACATTGATCATCTAGTATATAATGCTCAATATATGTCCTTTCAAATAATGCATAATCAAAAACACATCCCTGAAAACTTGAACCTCTCATATTTGAGGAAATGAATTTACATCCCGTAAAATCACAATCAATAAATTTACAGTCTTTTAAATAACAAGTTTCAAAAAAAGCATACTTAAAATTTATTTTCTTAAATGTAACGTTTTTAGCTACAAGACGTATAAAGCTATTATTAGTAAAAAAATCTGTGTTTTTAATTTCTAAGCCGCTTTTAATAATTTTATCTTTAATTTCAATTCTTGGACTATCACTAATAAAATCAGGAAAATCTTGCAATGCCATGAAATGATCCTTAAACAAGGTTTTAGAAAACTTCTTTAATATCACAATTAAAAAGAGTTTTGTTTAAAACTTATATAAATTTAACTTTCTTTTATTCATTCGTTAAGCTACATTCTATTTGCATAAATAAACAAATGTTATTTATGCAATAAATTTTATTTGTGTGATAAAGAAATAAATTTTATGTTTTATATGTATTTTAATTATGCAATAAATAGATTTTACCCTTTAAAGCTAAAATAATTATGCTTTAAAATATAAGGAACTATCTAATGGAATTTTTACCGAGTTTTATTTGTAGCGCGCCAAAAGAAAAAGAATTGCTAAATAAACAATCAATTTTAATTGATGACAAAGGCATTGAAACTATTGTTGGAGAGTTAGCACAAACTTTGAATCCTCACAGTCCAAGAATTTTTGGAGGAACTTTAGAAAGCGATCACTACCAAACATTATTAAAGGCAGGACTTGCAAGAGCTTTAGGAGAGGGGACACATGTTGTTTCATTAGCTATGAGCGTTCCGTTTCAATTTATGGATCAGTTTAGGGACCAAGTGGGAGATAACACCCTTGCAAGAAACAAACTCGCATTGCTTAAAGAAACAGTTGCAAATATCCGCTTTAAAGATAAGTCCACTGATTCAAACTGGAAAAATTGTGAAATTATTATCCAAGAAGAACCAACAATTGCTTACGAATTTTTAGCATCAATGCTTAACATTCCGCTTGATGCAAAAACTTTTTTATATTGGCACATCGGGCACGGTGACTGGCAACAAGCTTCAAGAGTTGATGGCAAAAACTTACCAGATTCTTATGCACGCGTTGAAGGACTTGCAGGAGCAATTCAGGTCTTTTCAGATCAACAAGATTTATCATCTAGTGAAGCTATAAATTCGTGGCAACTTGGAAATATGCCAGAAAAATCAGGAATGAACGCTAAAAGAATTGATTGTCTAAAGGAAAAAGAAATAGCAGCAAGACAATTTATACGCTCCGTTATTGGAGAACTTTTAAATAAAAATGCTCGTTACAAAGACAGAGCAAAAAATATTGTTGTAAGTGGTGGAGCCGCAAAAGATAATGTATTTATGTCTGTACTTAAAGAAATTGCTAAAGGTAACGGTTATAACATTATTCTGATGACTGAACTCGTTGAAGATTTGGACCCTACATTTTCTGTTGTTTCTGGTTTATCTAAATTAAAATCAAATTATAAACATGTCTCTATAGATATTGGAAACTCTAGCGTAAAGGTGTCCGTAGTATGAGTGACGAAAAAAAGTTTTATCAGATGCGTTTACCTGACTCGGAAGAAAATTCAGATGTTTTAAACTTTATTAAGAATGCTAAAACATCTTTTAATAGTGCCAAAATTAATTTTCCAAGAGGGCAAAAATCCCAGGCTGATAGAGCTATCTGGCTTATGAATTATGCTCTAGATATGCTTTCAAGAGAAAATAAAATTGAAGGAGCAAGTGCGGTTGATATTGTAAAGCAAGAAGTTAAAATTGATAAGAACAATTTATTTGAAATGTTAAGATAAATTATATTAAATTAAAATAATTAACTGATAGAGCTAACTCAAATGGGGTCCAAAGCAAAAACTTTATTTATTTTGTCTAATGCTATTGTTAAAACTCCATTCTGTTTTGAATTATCATAAATTTCTTTTGTGATTTCTTCTCCATGAAATATTTTATTTTTTAATTCTTTATCGAGACGATTTAGATTTGTTTTTAAAAATTCATTTAAAATACTACAAATAAAATCTTTATCATATAATATTCCATAATTTATCAAAGCACCTTCATAATAAGATAAGGATAATTTCATAGCTCCAATATTTTTAAAATAACTATTAATCTCAGGTATTGGATTAATATTAATTTTTTCAAAAAAAATTAGATTATTATTGCTAAATATTCTATAATTATCAAAAGTCATAATACAACCCTTTCATAATAAATTAATAGTTATATATTGCATATATTTTAATTATATGTCAATATTAAATAAAAATAATATTTTTGAGGTTAAATATGCCAATTTCAACAATTTATAATATAATAAAAGATTCATTCTCATTTATTTCAAAATCTAAAGAAATGTTAGAAAAAGAAATAAATGGTACTTTTACGAATGAAGGTGATTGTACAGGAAGAGAAAACAATTTATTTAATATAAATATATATTTTAAAAATAATTCCATAGATGGATATTTTGAAAAAGCTCCGGGAGTAATGTTTTCAGGAAAAATTAACAATTTTAAAATATTAATTCATAAAATATTTAAAGTATCAATTAAAATTAAATTCTTTTCAATTAGAAATGGATCTACAATAGAATTAGGTGATGGTAAAATTAAAATATACTACAATTCGCAAGGATTCCCATTGGTTTCCTGGAGAACAGATTCCGAAATTATAATACAATATTCTTTAAAAAATACGATTTTATGGAAGAACAATTAGGATATTAAATATTACAACCCCATTTACAAAAAATACTAAATATAGAATCCAATTATTTTTTCACCATCTTTTAAAATTAAATAATGCGATATAAAAGAGGTTTTATTTAGTAGTTCTTTTCTTTTATTTTGTTGATCTTTAGTTAACAAGCCTTCACGAATAAAAGTTAGTTCGTCTGGATATTCTTCTTGGAATTCTTTGTAATAAATTTCCCAATATTTTTCACCTGAAACTTCTTCAATATCGTATTTACCTAATATTTTATCTTTTAAAATCAAATCCATTTTATTATCCTTTATTAAAATTCTACTCTAAATTTTACGCCAGCTTCAACATATGTTTTACTATTCAAAAAACTGTAACCAACTCCTGCATGCGTCCAAAAATTATCTCCAACCCTGTAGTCTAATTTTCCATCAAATTTAAAATCGGGTTCAAGACTAGGAAGAGTTGAAAAATTTGAGATTGGATTTTGTACTTGTCCTCCAAGTTCAAATGCTAAATTTTTTAAGGGCGTTTTTAGCTCAATTTTTTCTACTTCCCTAACCCTGATATCTAAATCGGTCTTTTTTAAAATTTGACTTGTTTCTTCGCTTACAAGGACATTTGCTATTTCTTCATGCGTTTTAATTGTCCCGTCAGGTAATTTTGTCGTATCGCGAACCTTTTTCTGAACAAACTTTGAATTATTTTTTTTACGCTCTTCAAGGACAGCTTTTTTGACTGCTTGGGCATCAGTAACTTTAATGGTTTTAATTTCTGTAATTATTTTTTCTTTTACAGAAAATCTTCCAATAAAAAATATAGCAGTCAAAATAAATAAACAAAGCATGATTTTATACCTTATAATCATAAAATAGGATCTTGTTGATATAAGGCTTGAAAATATTTATAGTTAATATTTTTCTTTATTTCTTTGTATTTAAATCGATTTGTTAAAGGTTTGTCATTACTATTTAACGCGGGATATTTTAAAACTTTCCAATCATGATTATTACATACATCTATCAAAAATCCGGTAGTATCATCATTAGACCATCGTGATTGCACATTAATAAAACCACCATAAGGATTTAAATGTTTCTCTAAAAGTTTTTTTATAAAAGTATGTGTCTTGAATTTAAATTTTAAAGATTCTGATTCTTTAGAACTTCTTATAGTGTCATCTATTATAATAATATCAAATTTTAAAACATCTATGCTTTCATTACTTATTCCTATATATTTTATATTATTTGGTTTATTATAAATACAGCTATTCTTGCATGCAAAATGATTTGCAAGATCTTGATTCGCAACAAATACACCAATATTTAATTTTGGATTTTTTGAATGTAAAAATGCCGGAAGTCTTATTGATATCGATTCACTTTTCAAGCTTCTTGGCGGCATGTTTACAATTAATCTAGGTGATTTTTTTTCAATATAATCATTTGTAAATAATTCTATGTTACTAAATAAATCTTCTAAATAAGAATCACATTCTAAATTTTCAAAAGTTTTTTTCATAAAATCATTAAAAGTATCCATTATTAATCACCCTAGTTTAAAATATTTATTTCTATTTTTATTTTCATTCCAGCTAACATGAACCCAGCCACTAAAAGGATTATTTGGTTTTACGAATTCAAGAATTAGTTGATCAAATTTAAAATTATTTTTTATTATTTCAAATAATTCTTGATGAGAAATATTTTCAACTGTTATATCCGCGGCACAACCTGTTAAGTGTTGAGAATTTTCAACCCCTTTTACTGCATTATTTAATTCCTCACATCTATATCCAGACAATATTTTAATTGGTTTATTTAAATATTGTCTTAATGGTTCTAAAAATTTGTCACATAATTTTTTTAAATTATTAATAACTTCTTCAGGCGCTTTATTATTTATACCTCTTGCAGTTGCAACTTCGGAATGCTCAAATTCTTCGAGAGAAAAGTTATTGGATAATTTCATCTAATACCTTCTTTTACTTCAATTTTAATAAGCCTTTTTTCATGATCTTTAATTGAATTCTGTATTTCGCTTTGCATTAGTTTAAAATCAGAAAATTGCTCTTTTAATTGAGACAAAGCAATATTTGTTACTGAAATATTCTCGTTAAATTGCTTTACTTGTTGATTTGCAACTTGAAGTTGATTTGTTAATGATTCTGAATAATATTTATTATTCTGTCCTGTCAATTGAAAGCCAAAATATGTAACCAACGAAGAAGATCCAACACAAACAAATACCAATAATAAAATCATCGCATTTGGCGATGACTTGATTGCAACAAAGAATTCTCTAACAGCAGCAGCAATATCTTCTTTTGATTCTGACATTAATTCTCCTTTATCCTATTTTAATTGCGTTAATTTGATAAAATACTTTGTACAATTCTCTGTCTGGATATGTTAAATAAATATTTTTTACAAAATATTCTTTATCGGTTTCTGCATTTATTACACATGTAAATGAAAAATTTTCTACAAAACTTCCATCTATTTTTGTTACTTCTTTTGCGATATTTGAATAATAAAGATTATTATTAATTCCATTTACTTTTTTAGCATTCTCGATAGCTTCAGTAATTACTCCATCCCTGGTATTTCCATTAATTGCTGGAATCGTGCTTAAATCTCCGTTAACATCTGAAATACCACTGATTACAACAGGTGAAAAACTTCTATTTTGTTGATTAACTCTAAAATTAGTATGCCTAAAAGATATTAAAAAAAGCCATCTTCCTTTAGGTAAAGTAAAAGATTTTAAATTTGTCCAAATATTAGGTTGAACTTCTTTTTCATTTTCAGTAATAGAAATGTGATTAATGCTTGAAAGTGAGTTTGATAATTTATCATCAAAATATTTAATCCATTTATATACTAAATTACGAAACCAATTTTCGCCTTTAAGGGACGGGATATCGGGTAAGCCTGTACTTGTATCAATTGCATATCCTTGTTTTCTTTTATCTATACTTGGGGCTTTAATTAGCGAATCATTATTAGTTCCCCACTCTGGAAATTCTTCAGGTCTTTCTATTGTCATTTATTTACTCCAATTCAAAAGCAAATCTTCCTCCTGAATTCGGAATTTCTTCCATTCCAAATCCAGACGGCCTTATGATTTTACTTTCACTAAAAAGGAACGGACTGTCTAAAATATAAAAAGCCTCTAACTTAACACCAGATAATTTTGAACTTTTTAATGCTTTTAAAATATGGCTAGGTTTTGAAATTGGATTTGGATTTAAAGCGACCATTGAGATTTGATGAGCTGAAGGCTCAAATAAAAAAATTTTTTTTGGATTTGCTAGAAGTCTAAAAATTTGAATTAAATCTTCAATTAAACCTTCTGAAATATTTTCGCAAATGGTGGCTGTTAAAAGTTGAACATATTGTTCATCGCTTAAGCCTTGCCTCTTAACTCCAATTATTTCTCCAAAATTATCTAAGTTAATTCCTTTTGAATCTCTATAATTTAAATTATAAAGCTCCCACATTGCATCTTCAATATCTTGGAAACCTTCTATCAATGATTCAATTAATGCTTTTAATTTGGGTTTATTTTGAAACTGTTTTAATAATCTTTTTAAAGCTTGTTCAACATGGTCAACAATTTTTTCCATGATTATTCCCATTCTTTAAATAAGATTCGTGAGGAATCAAATTTTGCGTATTCAATGGGTTCAGTTTGAATATTTACACTTGAAGATGGATTGGGATTTGTGCTTTGAAATATTTTAATTCCTATAATACCTGCAACACTATTTATTGGAACGTAAAGCGAGGAGTTAATAACGGATTTACCAATGCTCAAATTTTTATTTGCATAATCAACAAGAGCTTTTTTAATTTGTTCTTGTCCATCATTTGGAAATTCAGACGTTGTTTGAATAGATATAGTTAAGTATATTAATTTTTCTTTTGGTCTTGAAAAGCAGAATATTCTTTTTAAACCTTGAGAATCAATAACTGGCAGAAAAATATCAGTATCTTTTTCTGCGTAAAGTTTTATTCCAGCGCCACGACTATTTGCGATTGCATTTATAATTTCTTTTGGTTCTCCACCTTCTACAAAAAGTTGAATGTGTCCATTTGGTACTTTATCTGAGATCTCGGAATCTAAAAGAATAACTGCATTAACACCAGAGACTTTTTTTATTGCTCCAATTATTCCCTTATCAGTAGCAGAACCAGCGCGTTGTAAAAGTTGCAACCGTCTAATTCGAAGATCGCTTTCGCTTTCCTCGTTTTGTCCAACAGTTGCATCTTGCTTATTGGTACAAGAATCTAATCCAAAAATTGGATTTAAAATTTTTGTAATTGAGTTAGCTAATGCTTTTATTTCTCCAAGGGTTGTACATTCTGCTTCTACGTCGATAAAACCATCACTTTTAATAATTGCATCAACTTTTGTATTAAATTGATAAGAAGTTTCAGGAATTCCTACGCCAGTTTGTGCAGGAATTTTTGTACCTTGTTTTCCTTTAAAAGTAAGAATAACTTTTGAAGCCGTAGCTTCTAGCATTTTAATTCCGTTAATGCTAATTGAATTTTGTAAAGATACTCCTGTCGCTAAATTTGGAAAAAATGAACAATAAGTCGCCTGCAAACCATCCCATAATTGTGATTGCCTTTCTGCTGTAACGGCAACAATATTACCAAATACAGAAGTTGCAGACACATCTATGTTTTGATTTATTTTATTTTTAAATTTTTCATTTATTTCACTTTGGCAGGTAATAAAATCTTTTGAAACAAACCCCTCTTTTGTGACTCCATATTTTGTCATAAAATTGCACCTGAATCTAGTTTATTTATTGTTAATTTGCCATAATCTGTAATTATATGTAAATTTATTTTTGCTAATCTTTTTTCTCTATTAAGCATGGGCTCACAAATTGGAATTGACTTAACGCCTTTTATTTTTTCAATTTCTTTTTTTAAATATTGAGACAATATATGCTCATCGAAGTCTTTATCTCCAAGCATATTCACCCATCCGACGCCAATACTTGGATCTAAAAACCATTCGCCATAAATTGTTTTTAAAGTTGTTTTGATTTTTTGAGATATATAATCAATAGGTTTTTCGGTGAGAACTAAATCTCCTTTATGATTAAATTGTAAATCTCCTGAGTCGTCTAATTTTAAATCTATCATGATACAGTTCCTACAGCTGATCCGGTTACAGGACCACCTGCAATTCCTGGTGGAGAAGCAAGACCAAATGCCGGAACGTCAACAATAAGTTTCGGTAAAATTTCTTCGATTGATTTGGCAAAAGCTTCAGCTTGCTTTTCAAGTTGTTCTAAATTTGCATCCGAGTCATTCATGTTTAATGAATTCTTTAAATTTTTTAAATAAATTGCTTTTCCTGCTGCTGATGTATAAGCCATTATTTTTCTCCATAAAAATGATTTGATGTAATGTTTGTCGCTGGATTATCAAGATAAGTTGTCTTATCTTTTTTTAGCTCTGCTTGTATTTTTTTTAATTCTGCAATTAAAGAAGGAGATGCAGGAACAGGCGCGCCAAAATTTCCAACTCCAATATTTTTTTGCAAAGACTCTGTAATATTATTTAATGAATCAATTAATTTATTAGAAAATTCTATTAGAATTTTACCTAGAACCAATGGCTCTTCTGGTGCAATGGTTTCGGTTGCAACAGAACCTCTTGTGGAGAAATATATTTTCCCATCAGGAGATAATTTAATTTGTGATAAAGAATTTGTTATTTGCAAAGCTTTTTTATCTATTCCGACTATTGGCATTAAAAAAGGATAGAAGCCAGGAAGAGCTACAGCATCGGTTAAATCGTGTTTTCGCATATCATCAGGGTCAACTAATCCTCCAATTTGAGAAAAAGAATCAATAGATTTTTCATTGAATAAAAGTAATACATAATCACCAACATCAACGGGCATATGAATAAATGATAATTTAGTACGAGGAAAAATAACCGGTACTGCTTGAATTACAGGGAGAGGCATAGGAATTGGAACGGGTAATAATTCATCTTCAACTTTTTCCATGAAGCAAGGTTGAATATCAGCTTTTTGTAACTTCTCATTATAAGATTTAATTATACCCGGCATTGCTGTATGAATGCCATCAATTCTTTTTTCAATTGCATCTAAAATAACTTGAGAAAATGACGGAGTGGTCATAAAATTGTTCTCTCATCTGTCTCAAAAGTCGTTTCCCATCTTCCTTCGTGCGTGTCTCCAGTATGAGTTACTTTTGTAGGAGTATATAAACCTTTTAAATAAATACTATCGAGGTATAATTTTTGCATTGGCGCAATTTCTGGTTGCAATAAACAAGTTGCCTTTATTCCTGTGCTTGTTACTTCAGGAGAGCCGATAAGACCACTAGCAGAGCTTAATTTAACAACATTACTTGATACACCTTTTTTCTGAATCTCAAGTATTCCGTTGTGTATTTGCCACTCATAATTATTAATAGTTAAAATATCGTCAATAACTTTCGTAGCGCTTCCGTGGGCTGTAAAACCTTTTTTAAAAGTATTTGGAGTTGCAAATATTCCTTTAACACCTTTAATTATATTACCTTTAAATAGTTCTTTTGTTGCGTCAGCAAAAACCGCATTATGTGGTGTTTGTTCTGGATAAGATTTACTAACAGAAGCGTTCTTATATGCTTTAGTTGCATCACCAGATTCGACATTAACAATCCAGTCGGCATCCTTTTTTTCCTTTAAGGCTCTAACTATTTCGCCATAAAATAATAAATTATCTGCGTTTTCGCCCCATCCTACCATCAATGAAATAGCCATATTTTTTTTTGTGAACCAATTAAAAGATTCGTCGCTTAAATTATAAATCGAAATTTTTGCTTTATTTTGTACTTTCTTTTCGTTTGTTTTTTGCACATCAAATGTAATTCGTAAGCCATCAAATACAATTCCTGCACCACCCATAATTGGAGAAACAGTAACTATTGCTTTTCTGTTTATTTGTTGTGGCATAATGCTTAAAGGATTCACTAAAAATCTCCATCGTAATATAATTGAACACGGCTACCAAAATCCTCTAATTTTGGAGGAATATTTTTGCCTGTAGTGTCTGCTGCGTAAAGTAAGCCCTTAGGTAATTTTAAGTTTTTATATTGATAAAAAAGAGGGAAATTAAGGACAATAGGAATGCCAGAAATTATTATTTTATTTTCCGAGTTATAAACGCTTAAAAAAAATCTTTGAGCTCGAATATTCCAGTAAAATTCTAAATTATAAACAACTCCATCAAAAGGAACTGAAATTTCAAAATATGGATTATTAGTAAGAACTGGTATTAAAAAACTTGTCATATCCACCTCACTAAATTAAATTAATTTAGTGAGAACGGACTGTCTAAAATTACCTTAATAACTTCACAGAATTTTATTTAAATAAATTTTTAGCACCATCAAAAATACCAGCAGCAATAGATGTTTCTTTGGGTTGAGATATTTTGGCTTTAGCTCCAGCAGCGGCTTTTGTTGCTGAATTTGTTTTTCCAACAGATTTTACTTTTGGAAGACCTGTTTGAGTAACTACAGTAAAAGAAATTGGAACTGTTTTAATTTGCTCAAATGATGCTGTAAACTCCAAGTGATTTGCATTACTAATATCTCTTGTTGTACTTAAAGAGGTTATTATCATATCTGGGTATGTATCTAATCCAGTATATAATATTAAAGTTTCTTTTGAATCTCTTAATTTTAATAATTTTTGCCATTTATTTTGAATAAAAGAGTTTGCAGACATAGCAGTCATGCCGCCCAAATATCCCATTTTTAAAGGACTGCACAAACCCTTTATATTTATTTTAGGGGATTTATTTATAATATTATCACAAATAGGAGCGCCTTCCTCAACGGGATTTTTAGTAACATCGGTTTCATAAGAATGACTTTCCGATAAGGAAACATCAATATCAATATTATCAAAAGCTAAACAAGGTTTTCCTGATTTAAAAAAACTTAAAAAACTCATGATTAACCTCTATAAATATTTTGTTTTGCAGCACGCATTTGAGAATCCCAATGATCGCTTAAACTTCTATTTACTATATTTGCTATTTCTTGCGGGTTACTTTGAGAAGAAACATTTATATTTAATGGTGATGTAATACTATAATTAATATTATTTGTTTCATTTCGGTTCTGTTGCAAAAAAAGATCAATTGAGAGTAGAGTATCTTCCTTGTATTGTAATTGGGGGAAGTAGAGATGGAATTCAAGTGGAAGCATACGGAGCGAATGATTATCATAATGGCAGTTCGCTG
>NZ_JBIPMD010000351.1:0-4415 GCF_044369315.1 Silvanigrella sp. | reverse complement strand
ATTGTTCAACTGATGTTGCAGGCGGGACTTCGCATTGGTGAAGTCGAATCCATGCAACTCAGCGATATTTGCTTATACGAAAGATCAGGACAAGTACGTATACGGGATGGCAAAGGTCGAAAAGAACGTTTTGTTCCTTTAAATGCAAGCGTTCGCAAAGCGCTGCAAAATTATTTTGACCTTAGAAAATCAAAAAGTGAGAATAACGCTAAGTCTGAAAATGCACCTCTTTTTTCCACAAGTAACGGAAAAAAACTCACTAAAAGAGCCTTGCAAAAAATCATTACTGAAATTATGGAAAAGGCAAATTGCAAAGCCTCTGCACACACTTTACGACATACTTTTGCAACTGCACACTACAATGACCACAAAAAATTAGTAGAGCTTTCCACTCTCCTTGGCCACAGTTCTCTCAACACGACTGCTCGTTATACACAGGCAAGTCATGATGATCTTGCTCTTCAATTAGAGGAGAGTTCTTTAAACGAGTTTGGAGAGTAGGACTTTCAGCAATTTCACTAAAAACATCCGACCAAAAATAACTTGTTTTTTTGTTGCACATTTCGGCAATTATATTTCTAGCCTCCTTTTGAGAAATCCTTCCATTATAAGTCAATAATCTAAGCATACTTTCTCTGGATTCATGGTTTGCAATGAGATCATTTTTAATTTCAATTGATAAGCCTTCGTTTCTCATCATACCGCTCTTAATTGAAAAATCTTTATTACAATCGAATATTTCACTATCTGTCATAGTGATATCAATATTACTAGCAAGAGAATATGGGATTTTATATTTCAAGCAAAAAGGAATTTTATGGTGCCATTCAAGATGGATTTTTGAGAAAATATTCTCTGGACATTTGTATAACATTTTAGCGGCAGTGGTTATTAAAAAAATTCTTTTTTCTTGTTCTAAAGACTCAAATTGAGTTTTATGTTCTACTTCAAAAAAGTTATTGTATAATAAATCATGATTTTTATCTAACTTCTTTTGATATTTATTTCTTATAATTGGAATTTGCTTGACAAGTCCTCTTAAAAATCGATACCAAACCATATCACACATTTTATCGCCATTAGAAAAAACAACTTGGCCATATTTTAAGGCATCTAATGTCATTTCATCTAACCATAATAATTCTTTTTGAGGTGTTGTATTTTTAATTTCAGATGAACTATATCCATAAGTCAAATGCTTTTCGACAAGAAAACATTTATGTTTAGGACAAGTAGAAAGTATGCAAAGTCGCCAAGGTAACATTCTGTAACCATCATTTTCTTCATGACAAATTTGGCAATATCTATCAATTTTATTTTTTGCAGACCATGATGTTTCACGTACCCAAGGTATAACGTCAATTTTAATGTCCTTTTCTGAACGTGAAACTAAATCAAAATATTTTAACCAATAAAATATTCCAAATGAGTTTGAGTAGTTTTCAAGTTCCTTACGAGAATAAACATCAAAAAAGTCGAACACTCGTGGAGAAAGTGAGGGTAGAGTCATGTGATAAAGTTCTGTTTCAAGAACACCAGTTTTATTGGATATATTTGAAAATAAGTTATCAATTTTAGAAAAATCAATTTCCGATAAATTTTTTATTGGATTCATATTCAAACCAGATGTGAATAATTCATCCATTTGCACTCGGTAATATTTTGCATGTCTATCAAGCCATGAACTTAATGACTCGAGTGGTTTTTGTTTTAAAACAACAGGCCATCGCATTGATATTAAATCACCTCACGTTCAAATTGACGTCTTCGTTCCGTAGGAGATTCGTAATCTGTTAACTCTAAAATTGAAAAATCAATACATTCTTTACCAGTTTGAATTGCCATAATAGCAGCTTTTGTGAGCAAAGAAGAGATTTCACCAATAGTTCCTTCGCTTCGCCTAAGAATATAATTACGAGTGTCGTTATCTATAATATATGATTGTTTCCTTAGTGGAAATGAAGAAATAAAGCTTGCAAGTAATTTTCCAAACTCTATATCGTCTTGCCACAAAGGAAGTATAATTGGAGAAAACCTATTTTCGAGTTGAGGATCCGTACAAATTGCATGCCATGCTTCACGAATTCCTATGCCTACAATGGGAATGCGTAACTCATTTCCTAAAAAACGAATCAAATTTAAAAATTCACGCTGTACATTTTGGCGACCTGCAAGCATATTATGAATTTCATCAATTATAAGCATACGAACATTACATTTTCTCAATAAATCAAGCGCTACTGTTTCCAAATCAGATACTTTTGCCTTCATTGAAAATGGCGCTTTCATAGCATGCAAAAGCAAAGCATAAAATCGAGCGATTGTTGGATCTGATGGCATTTGCATTGTTAATAAAGGAATTCCTATTGTTTCACCATTTATTTCATTTTGAGGTGGGTGCATGCGTTTAAAGCGTTCTACAATCATGCTTTTTCCATTGTTTGTTGGACCAATAATAAGTATATTTGGCATGCGTATTTTTTTAGGATGATTAAAAAGAACATCTAGTTTTGATAATGCCTCTATTGCAAGTGCATATCCAATCCAACGTTCTGAGCGGATTCTTATAATCCGTTCTTCTGCAGAAAGATCAATAATCGAATGAGCATGTGAGTTAAGATAGTCGTAATTTATATTATTTTCAGTATAAACATCATTCATAATTACCACTCTTCTATTTCATCAAAAGGTTTTATGTCAGCTGGATCAAATTTTTCAGGTTCCTTTTTGTTATTATCACGAACCTTTGTGTGTGGAATTTTTTCTCTAATATTATCGATTATTGCTCTTTTCTTTCGCTCAATTTTAGTTTCTTTTTTAGCATTTTCAACGATATTTCTCATTTCAGAAATTGTTCTAAAAATTGTTGCTTCATCAAAATCGGAAAGTCCTTTTTCTTTGATTCTACGTATACATTCTTTGTGTTCCCAAATTGTAATAGATGGTCTCCCCATATGTCTGTAAGGTACCTCGAGGTATTGAGTTTCTTTTGGAAGCAAAACATAAATTCTGCTTAAATCTCTTGGATCACGTCGAATTATAAAAGTTTTATTTTTGTCCCTTGAGCTTATCCATGGAATTAATCCATTACAAAAATACTGAATATGATCTATTAGAAACCCATGCCGTTGCAATGTTCTTTTCATAACAGGCAAAAAGTCGATTAAAAATGATTTTTCATTTGTGACTTGTATTGGTGAATAAGGTAACAATTCAATTCCTCTTCTAAAACGAGAAATTGGTGGCTCCATAATTAAAGAATGAATATCTAAATGGTATTGCCCAATAATAACATGTATCAACCATTTTTCGAGTTCTCGCATCGTTAATACAGCTTTTGCACTTGAATCATACTCTCCTCGTTGTATTGGATTTGAAAAAGTTGTACCTGGTAATGAATGAACTGTTTTCATTAAATTGCCATGAAGTCTTTCTACAATTCCATGCAAATGTGGTGCTCCTACTCTTCTATAAAAAATTTTAATTCCATTTTGTTGGCATCCACGCTTCAAAGCTTGGCTTTTAAAATCGGATCCTTGATCAACATAAATTGAATTTGGTTTCCCAAATATTGGCCATGTTCCATCAATTTCAAATTTTTTAAGATAAGTATCTTTATTAAATACGGCATGAGTTAAACAAAGACCTACAGACACAGCAGATGGAGATTCTAATGATAAATAAAATCCTGCAATACATCGACTATAAACATCTATTGCTACAGAAAGCCATGGACGACCAATTGGTAATCGTTGGTACTCATCAACACAATTAAATCAACTTTTGTGTGGTCCATCATATACGCTTGCAACGGATATTCCGCTGTAACGGAAGGACCTAAATTTGGAGTAAATTCATGTGCTGCTTTTTTTCCTTTGCGCTTTTCTGCAACTAATTTAGAACTAAGCTCTTTAACTCTACGATAAATTGTATTTTTGCCTGGTGATTTTAAATTTTTTTCTACACATTTTCTTTTAACTTCAATTACTACAGACTTCATGGTGTTTTGTTGTTTAGAAAGATATATTTTATCAATGGATTCTTGAATAATAATTTCAATTTTTTCATCGAGACGAAATTTACCATCTCCTCCAGATGATATTTGAGGAGCTAGCGAAAGCATTTCTCCTGTAGAATCTTTAAATTTTTTCATCAATTTAAAAAATGTACTCGCCCTATTTTTAATTCCTGGCATGCTGCCTCAACTTGAGCCTTTTGAATTTCTGGTAATTTTGATAATGGCTCGATGACAGCATACCTTTTTTCCGCAATTTTCCACGCATTGTCTGAAATCTTTGATGCGGGATGTTCAATAGTTACTGGAGGTTCTGAGGTGTTTATTTTGTCTTTTTCAAGGTTATCCATGAATGCTATCCAGTCTCTAGATGTATAGAGCTTTTAACATACAGTCCTTA
>NZ_JBIPMD010000071.1:0-14357 GCF_044369315.1 Silvanigrella sp. | reverse complement strand
GAAGTTTACTACAATCGTGTTAGAAAGCATTCGTCGAATGGATATCTGTCTCCAGTTATATTTGAAATAACTAGACCAATGAAAAAGGTCGGTTAATTGTGTCTATAAAATTGGGGGAAGATCACCTGTTTCAGATGACCATAAAGCACCATTAAAATGCGATAAGTTTTCTATATTAGACATTTCATTTTTATCTAAATATTTTAAATCTACATCATTATAAAAAGCATTTTCTTTAATTTGAATAAGATTTGAATACTGTTCATCATTATTTATTACAATAAATTTACCGCATTTATTAAATTGAATCGAATTTTTTTTACAAATATCGTAAATCATTTCTTTTCCTAATTTACAATATTTTGCTTTAAGTGAATTTTTTTTATAATATATTCCAGCATGAATAACTTCACTATTTCTTGATGAAGTTTCCACTCCAAAAGTAGGGTTTTTTTCTAAAACAGCAATGGTCATATTTGGAAATTTTTTTGATATATAATAGGCTATACTTAATCCTAAAATCCCTGAACCAATAACTACAGTATCTAGGTAAACTTCACTATTCATTAATATTTAAAATCCTTGAGTCATTATGATTTAATGGCTATTCCAGCTTTTTTCTTTTTTATCTCTTCCAATTTATCAAACATGTTTTCCTTAGCCAATGGCTTCAAAATATTACCTGTCGCTCCATGTGATAACATATTTTGTATATCTAAAGCTCCATTTTTGGAGGTCATCATGATAACAAAAATTTTAGGATAACGTTTTTTTTATCTCAACCAAAGCCTCAAGCCCATTCATGACGGGCAAATCCCAATCTAAAAAGACACAATCTATATTTTTTTCATCTTCAATTGTTTCTAGAGCATCTTTACCGCTTTTAGCTAAAAATAGTTTAAATTCATCAATATTATCAAAATAGTCATTTACAGATGCCAAAACAGATTTTGATGCATCAACTACCAAAACATTCAGTTTAGACATTTAATTTCTCACTAAAAATGATTCTTATAGAAGAAACACTTTAAACTTTACAGATAATGAACATTATAATTTTATATGAGTTTAAAGAATTAATCATCATGCGTCATTATTCTGTCAGTTTAATTTATGGTAATTCTGATTTTTTAAAGTAAATCCATTTAAAATTATAATAATTTTTCATAACTCCTTGAACAAATTCTTTAATTTTTTTATCGGGTATATATTCCATAAAAATAGCATCATCATTTATTTTTAAATTATTTTGAAGCCAAATATCAGTTGATACGACACCTGCTTTATAAGCACTAATTGCATTGACAACATTATTTTTATATTTTTCTAAAGTATTTTTCATATTACATACTTTAGCTAAAGTTTCTTGATAAGATGTTTTTTGATTAATGAAAAAACCTTCTTGTCTAAAGATTGAATACATTATATCAGGATCCACATAACAGCTATCAACAGCAAGTTTTAACTCATCTTTATGAAACTGCGGATAAAATAAGAAATAAAGAAAATTATTATTTTCAGAAAATCGATCTAATGTATTTTTTATTTTTGAAACAAGAAGAATGGCATCTAAATATTCACCAGTTAAATAATTAAGCCAAACAATATTATTTCCAATTATTTCTGGTTTATTTTCTTTAGGCCAATCTTTATAAAGATTTTCCCAGTTTTTGGTTAACCACTTAATTTCATCTTTAATAATTAAAATTTCAATATTTTTTTTCGTTTGAAATGTTTTTTGAAAATCATCTATCTTATTTATTTTATTTTCAATCTTTAACTTTGAAATAAATAAAATAACCGATTTTAAGGCAAGCTCCATAGAGGAATTATTTTGTATTTCTGGATAACGAATCCATTTTACCATTTCACCTTCCCAAGCATCAGGAAAAGGAGATAAATCTTTAGTCGATGCTCTGCCAGATAAATTTTTAATCATTTGGCCTGAAAGAGAATCATATAAACCCAAAGGATTCGACAATCCTGACATTAAATAATATTTTTTTGCTTCTTTAAAATTATTTTCAGCTGTATAAGCTCTTCCTATCCAATAATATGAGGAAGATTTTACTGTTATATCATTTGTGTTTTTAGCGATTTTATTAAATAACTCAATTGATTTATAAAACTCTCCATTTAAAAAATAGGAAAGCGCAACTTTTTCATTTAGCATTTCAACACTATCGAGATTTTCACTATCAAAAGTTTCTGTATTCTTATTTTCTAAAGAAATATTTAATATTTTTGGAATTTTTTGTTTTTTATTTTTTAAATTATTACCCAGAAAAATGGTATCGATTAATAATACTGGTTTTTCTTGATCAATTGCAGCAAAAATATCATTAGATAAAATAATATCATTATATCCAAGTGGTGTGAATAAAATACTTTCATTTTGTACGAGATTTTTCCAACCATAACTATCACATAAAGAATTACACTGATCATTTTGAAAAGAAGTGAAATCAAAATTTTTAACCATATTTTCTTTTTTAGAATATTCATTTATTGATAACAAAGATGAAATAGAATAAGCTTTAAATGCAAATTTATACAACGAAGTTGTTAGACCCTCTTTGTATAAAAGATTTTTAGAAATCTCTTTAGCATTACTAAACTTTTTTTCTTTTAAATTTTCAAATGCATTTAATAATAAATTGGTTGAATCAAGTAGTTCAAAATCTTCATTTGAAATATTACTTAACAACAAATTTTGAATTTCTTTTTTTGTACTACTTTCTTTAAGATCTTCATGACCTATAGGCTTAGGTAAGGTAGTACAAGACGAAATAAAAGCCGCGACAGTAAAAGTCACAGCCTTCTTAAAACCAAATAACTTATAAATAAGTTCTTTATGACTCAATTGAATTAAGCCCTCTGTGCTCCAAGCTTATTGCCAAGAATATCTGCTACCATTTTTTCAACTTCACCGGCAAATGGCTTATGAGTAAAAGCGATTTTTCTTCTTACTTCACAAATATGCACTTTACCATTATCATTTTTAAGTTCAATGCAAATTTCACTTGTGCCCATTTTTTCTATTTTAATTATAAGTTCATTATTATTCCAAGAAGTTTTTACGTAATCTTTTTTTATTTCTTTTGCTATAAGACCTGTCAATTCTGATTTAACGGATTCAATCTCTTTATTTATAACATAATTAATTGACATATTTAGTCCTTTTTATAATTGAGAATTTTTATAAAAAATTTGAAATTTAAGTAAATTTCAAATAGATAAAAAATTACCTTATCAGAGGCGCAAATTAAAAACCAGCTTTTTGAAGCTCTTCAAAAAGTGCCCGATTTTCATCGGAGAGTTCGTCTTGAGTAGGAACTTTTACGGATATAATCGCATAAAGATCTCCTCTTTCTGAAGTGCCCATAATTGGAAATCCAAGACCTTTTAAACGAACCTTTATTCCATTTTGCATTCCTGGTCTTATTTTAATTTGTTTAATTCCTTGAGGTGTATTTACATCTAAAACACCACCCAAACATAAAAGGCTGTATGGCGTTTTTGTATCCACTTCAATATCATTATCTTTCCGAACAAAATCGGGGTGGGACATCACTTTTACATTCAAATAAAGATCCGCTTTATGACCATCTGGTGCTGTTCGCCCATGATTTTTTACTCTTAGTTTTTTACCGGTATCTATTCCTGCTGGTACTTTAATACGGGTTGAAATATTTTCACCATTACTCAAAGAAAAACTAACATATCTCTCTGAACCAAGATAAGAATCCATAAAACCAATCTCAAGATCATGCTCTAAATCATAGCGAGAATAATCTTCGGGCTCTGGTTTAAATCCACCTCTTCGAGCACTTGCTCTATGCTGCTGTTGAGAGGCTCCTTTGCCAAAACCACCAAATTTTCCTGCACCATTAAATCCTCCAAAACCAGAAAAGCCCATATCTCTGAAAATACTATCAAAATCCATATTTCTAAAAATATCTTCTTGAAATCCAGTGCCTTGCTGCTGCGTAAAACGCGCGTCACCTAACATATCGTATTGACGTTTTTTCTCTGGATCAGACAAAACCGCATAAGCTTCTGACATTTCTTTAAATTTTTCTTCTGCTGATTTATTTCCAGGATTTCTATCTGGGTGATACTGCATAGCCATTTTTCGATAGGCTTTTTTGATCTCGTCCGAGCTTGCGTTTTTATTTACACCTAAAATTTCATAATACTTCATTTGGTTCTCCAATCCATAAACGAATTCTTATAAGAATCACGTTTTATGAAAATTTAATGCCCAAATGAATGATGGCAAGGGCTTTTTCTAAGACTTTTTAACTAGTTGTTCTATATGATAAAATTCATGTTCTAAAACAATTTCCAACAGCTCTTCATCTTCAAAACCAAAAAATTCAAACCAGTTTATTCCAACCAATTCAGGAGTAGGAGTCACTTTTTCATCTCCTTCATCATTTTCATAATATTCAAATGCTTTTTGAACAACACCATCACCTAACATTTCAAAATAATGGTATCCATCACCATTTAAAAATTGACCATCACGAGAGTCTCCAGTCCAAAATTCTCTACAATACCAAACTTCATCGGGTTTTCTTTTGACTCTGACGGGAAAATTAATAACATTTTCCATAATTTAAAAATATCCTTTTAATTAATGAAGCTTTTCATAAAAATTCTCACATGAAATGCTCTGTCTAGGAAGTGACTTTAACAATTTTTCAGCGTGAATCAATCTTTCTACCCTCGGCTTAATTCTATTTTCTCCTAAGGGAAATAAAACTGTATGATAAAAATGCTGCTGAGATAGAAGTTTCTCTCCCGTTTTCCTAACATCTAATAGCAAAGGTAACAAAGCTTTTGCTTGTTCATGGGAACGATTTTCCATTTTAAGAGCTTCTAAAATGTCTTTGAGGACCATTTCTGAAAGTTTTTCAAAATTCTTTACCCGATTTAATCTTCTATTAAAAATTAAAAATCTCAACTTTTTTTTATTTTTAAAATAGCTTTTTTTGAAAGATCTAAAAAAATACAATATCAATAAAATAGTTGGGATAGTAACAGAACTTATGTAAATTGCTTTTAAATTCAAATCCATATTTATTCCCAATATGATTCTTTTATTCATTTTGTATCGGCAAATTTTTTTATTAGGAAAAAATATATAGATAAATATGTCAAAAATTATTTAAAATATCAGATTAAACTCGAGGCCCTACAAAATCTTTTGACATGATGTATTCATTTGGAGTTACAAAAGCAGGATTTATTATTTCTTCATTTGAATTTGAAAATTCAATATGATTTACAAATTCTTCATTATTCTGACGAATTTCATCTATTTGAAAAGAATCAATATCCTCTTGTGGAACAGCCAAATGGCCATGAATCGTATCATAATTTTCAGAAGATTCTATATCCATATTCACAGTAGATGAATTTATAAGTGCCTGAACTTCAAGTTTTTCTTCCTCAAAGTTAATGCTTCTTTGGACATCATTCTTAACATCTTGCCAAGAATTTTGCACATCTTTAGCTACTTTCTTTGCCTGATTAAAACCCTTTATCATTTTTTTCATATTTTCAGGTAATTTATCATTACCAAATAAAATAAGTGCAATAAGAGCTATTAAAAGTATTTCACCGCCGCTAAAACCAAACACAAAGATACTCCAAAATAATTGGAAAACATTAAAAATAGCGTACACTTTAGCATTAACAATTGAGATTAATGAAATCAAGTTTTAAGTAATGCTATCTCCAACCAGACATTTGATGAAACTTTTTAAGATCCTTATCGAATTTTGACATTTTTTTGTCCGAGGAGCAATTCCTTTTTTTCTTTTTCGCATGACTCGCTGATTGAATGACTATCACTTTCCAAATAATATCACCCCTTCCATCTGCCAATAACATAACAACGTCAGTAGAACCATTTTTTTTTGCTTTTAAACAAATTTTACCTGATAAATAATCATTTTCAATTACCAAAATATCTTTATTTTTAATAGAAATTTCTAAAATTTTTTTTTTGTGAAACCATTTTGCATTTTCCAAACAAAATTTGAACTTCTTTTTTTTCAATAAATTCATTTGGGAATACTTTTGAAGATATTATTAAAATTAAAAATAAAATAATTATTTTTAGCATTTAATATTTAATCCACTCAGAGCAATTTTGAATATTTTTTATCTTTTCAATATCATTAAAATTTACAATTATAGTTACTAGTTTTAAAGATTTCATATTTGAATATTTAAACATTTTAGATGTATAATTTGTTTTATCAGACTTAAAATACAAATTATTGTTGTTGTTTTTATTTAAAAAAAACAAACCCAAATAACAGATATCCTCACCATTTATTGAATGTAATAAATAATATTTGTTACCTATAATAAGCATAAAAGATTCTTTATATAAATCCCAAGAACCTTTAAATATAAAATAATCATACTTCATAGCTTTAGGTATATTATATAACAAAGAATTATTGTTTTTAAATTGAATACTTTTGTTTACATTTATATTCTTAAACAATTTAAATAAAGATGTAAATATCAAAAATATAACGGCAATAATTAAAAAATATGTAATCATTTTCTTCATTCATTTCATTTCCCATAAAAAAACCCAAAGTTAAAATTAAACCTTTTAACTTTGGGCTAAATATCATGAACAAAAACAATACAATTTAATATAATTTTAATTCAATACATTTATTTCTTTTTTAAATAAGTTCTGCTTGGCATGGGAACTTTTTTAACATTGCTAATCCCTGTAATTTCAGACTTTAAAGAGCCATTTAAAGGATTAGAAACAACTTCAAATTTTGAAATAGATAAAGAGTCATTTAAAGTTGCAGAAAAACGATTTACTCCTGACAAAGGAATTAATGGCTTTCTATGGTTCTGAATAGATTCAGAAAAAATTGAATCCATCAATATTTTTCCCTTAACAAGGGAAGACTCAATTTCATTTTTATATTTTAGCTTGTCTTCAACACCAGCCATATTTGTATAGAGATGGCATAGCTCAGTATGATTACGAACCCAATCATAAATTTGACGAAGATTCTCAACCTTTTCAAAATCCATGCTAGATATAAAAGAATCATTAAAAAATTTACCTTGCATTATCCACCTCCTTTCTAAAAATTAAAAATAATAAATTAGAGCTATCCCTGCCCAATTTTTTATATCGACAAAATTTAGATGCAACTTTAGAAATTATAACAGCTTAGAGTTCTTAGGAATTTTTGTCTTCTACAAAAAAGTACAAATTAACATAATGCATTATAACATAAATTTTAAAAAAGGGTGTATTTTTTATAAAAAAAATTCAAAGCTAAGCATCTGTAATGTCAGATGTTTTTTTGCTTTCTATTAACTGCTGATTTTTCCTAGATAATAAAATGGCACGTATTTGTTTAGCACTCAATCTTGCAAATAAAATACCAACAGCAGATACCGCCAATAAATTGACGGACGTTTGAAGCAGCTGAGACGAACTTGCTACCTGGGGCGAAATTAGAAAAAGAGAAAATACAATGGCAGCAATGATTTGCATTCCACCCACTCCAGCTATTCCTATTGGCAGCAAAGAAGCGATAGACAAAACTGAAATTGTGGCAAGAATAACTTCAAAAGGAATTTTACTAGATAAAGCTAAACTACTTAAATACAACCCTAAGCAGGATAAAAGAACGCATATTATGCTATAAATAACGGGTTTCCAAAACAAATATAATTTACTACTTCCTAAAACAATGGCATCTAATAAAGAATTTATTTCATGAAATAATTTTCTTATAATTTTATTTAAAAAGCTTTTTTTAAATAAAACAAGAAATAGGCGTTCAAACCTACTTAATATTTTACGAAATACTTTTGACTTAGCAAGAAAAGGTAGCATGATAATAGATATAAATAAAAATAGGATAAGTACTAAAAAACCTTTTAAACTATTCGCATTTTCACTCATGTTTATATTGGAACTAATTTGAAAATAAACAAATGTTGAAACAATGAATCCAAAACCTAACATGACAAGAATTCCAATTAATCTATCAATAATAGAGACAGCTGCTAATTTAGACTTTAAAGCCAATTCTGCTAAATTTTCTTTAACTTCAATTTCTTTTTTATCTTCTATTTTTTGATTTAGATTTTTATCCGCTCCTATCATTAATCCAATTCGAATGACCTCTATAAAAGCCATAGATCCTGGCATCCATTGACCAACACCATTACTCACAAAAGTAGCAGCTAATACATTTTGAAAATCGGTTTTAATTTTAAATATTTTTAAGAGGCTAAAATACCTTAATGTCATAAATAAACAAACGAATATTTGAATAATGGCAATTAATAAAATTAAACTTTTATTATTATCAAAAGCTTTTTTTAAAGCATTAATGTCTATTATTTTTTGATGCAGTAAAAAATAAACAGCAATAGCAGAAAACAAAAATAAAACAATAAATTTAATTAATGTTTTCATTTAATTTTTCCTCATCATTATTTTTTTCATTTTCTGGTACTAACTCAAATTGCCTCATTTTTCTATATAAATGACTTCTTTCCATTCCCATTGCATCCGCGGTTTTTGTTACATTTCCATCAAACTCTTCAAGTTTTTTTAGAATGAAAACTTTTTCAAATTTTGCTCTTGCTTCTCTAAAATCAATAGAAGTAAATAAATTTTCAAATTCTTCATTTTTTTCAAATTTAATGGAATTAATAGGAAAAGGTAAATGTTGAGGCTCAATCAAATCAGCTTTAACCATAATAGATAAACGTTCCATAATATTTTTTAATTCTCGAACGTTTCCTGGCCATGAATATGTTTTTAATATTTGAATTGCAGAATTAGAAATAACTTTATTTTTAATACTATTTTCTGCTGAAAATAAAGATAAATAGTGAGAAGAGATCAATTCTATATCTTCTTTTCTTTGTCTCAAAGGAGGTAAATGAATTGGAATTACATTAATTCTATAATATAGATCTTCTCTAAATGTTCCCTTTTTAATTTCTTCTTCTAGATTTTTATTTGTAGCAGCAATTATTCTAGTATCTACTGAAATAGTTTCGTCAGATCCTACTCTCTCAATTTTTTGTTCTTGAAGAGCTCTTAATAATTTACTTTGAGTTTTTAAACTCATATCACCAATTTCATCTAAAAATAAAGTTCCATTATGCGCTAATTCAAACTTTCCTCTTTTAGAAGAATGAGCGCCCGTAAATGCACCTTTTTCATAACCAAATAATTCACTTTCAATTAATTCGTCTGGAATAGCAGCGCAATTAATTGCTACAAATGGTTTAGAACAACGATTTGATTTTTGATGAATTAATCTGGCAACATTTTCTTTTCCAGTTCCATTTTCACCAGTTATTAAAATTGTAGTATTTTTATTTGCTACCATTTCTACTGTTGAAATTATATCTTTAAGAGCTTGAGAGTTACCTAATAAGGTATATTTTTTTTCAACTCTGTTTTTTAAATTTTGATTTTCAAATTTTAAATCTTTTAAATGCAATATATTTTGAACATTCAATAAAACTTTTTCTAGACTTAAAGGCTTTTCAATAAAATCTGTAGCGCCTAATCTAGTACATTTTACTGCTGTTTCGATATTAGCATGCCCACTCATCATAATAACATATAAATCAGAATTTAATGCTTTTAATTTTTCGAGAGTTTCTGTCCCATCTGAGTCGGGTAACCAAACATCTAAGAAGCAAACATCTGGTAATTCTCTTTTAGCAAGTTTTAAACCTGATTCAGCTGAATTTGCAGTTATTACTTTATAACCTTCATCACTTAATATACCCGAAAGAGTAGTACAGATATCTTTTTCATCATCAATGACCAAAATTTTTCCTGGTAAATTTGTAGTATTCAAATTATTTTATCCTCATTTTCCCTATTCTTTATAGCAGGGATTTCAACGATAAACACTGTACCTTTTGGAAGGTTTTCTTCAACATAAATTTTTCCAAAATGTTCATCTACAATTTGTTTCGCAATTACAAGCCCGAGCCCTGTTCCTGTTTTTTTAGTACTAAAGTAAGGTTCAAATAGCCTAGCTTTTATTTCTTTTGAAAGCCCCTCTCCCAAGTCCATAACTCTTATTTTAACAAACCTCTCTCCCGTATTATAGGATAAAGAGACTGTTACAGGTTGTTTCGTACCATGAGATACTGTTACGGCGTTAGAAATTAAATTCACAAATAAACGAACAATTTGGTCTCTATCATAATTACATATAATTACAGGTAAAAGCTCAATTCGTTCCTCATTTTTTAATACCAGATTATTATTATCTATTTTTATATGAAAAACCATTGAGACATTCTCAATATTGCCAACAAAACCTCTCAAGGCCATATAAACAGATTCAACAATATTGCCTTCCTGCAAAAAAGATTGAGGCATTCTTGAAAACTTAATAAACTCGTCAACTAGTATCTTTATACTTTCTGTACTCTGTAAAATAATTTGAACGGATTCCTTAAATATATTTTTCTCGACTCCAACAAAATGATCCGAAAAACGACGCTCAATTCGCTGTGCCCCTAATTTAATAGGAGTTAAAGGATTTTTAATTTCATGGGCAATCCTTCGTGCCACATCTCTCCAGGCAGCCATTCTTTGCACTTTTGCAAGTTCAGTAATATCATTTATAAATATTATTTTAACAACTTTACCTCTAGAAGAAAGTAACATACTTACTGCCACTTGTAATTGATAATCAATATCTGATATTTTTCCTGACCACTCTAATTCAATTCTTTTTTGTGAAGACTCAGATATTTCAGATAATGGGGGTTGAAATGCTTTTTCAAATATATTTTTTTCTATTATTTGAGATATATGTTTACCTAAAGCTTCTGACTCTTTATAATTAAAAATATTTTCTGCTCTATAATTCCAAGTTTCAATATACAAATCTTGGTCTAAAGCTATTACTGCTGCATTTACATTTCTTAATAGAATTTCATTATATTCTGATTTAATTAATAATTCATCCGCTTTTCTTTTTATTTCGTTAGAATATATATCGACTCTTTCTTTTTCTAATTTTAAATCTGAAACCATGGATCTAAAACTTAAAGCTAATTTACCCATTTCATCATCAGAAACAATGTCATCAATTGTTACGGAATAATCACCATGTGCAACGCTTTCAGTTGCATCTGATAATATTTTCATTGGAACTGTTATCTCTCTTGCTATAGTAAAACCTAGCCAAGTTGCAGAAAAAATAATGAGGAGAGTAATAACACCTAACATTACATAATAAGATAATTTTAAAACTTTTGTAGCATTTTTAGATTCAGGATATTCTGACTTTAATAATAGCCATTGAGGATGAAGCATTTTGGGAGAAATAATTCCAAATGTATAGTTTATATTTGATTTTAATAAAATCATTCTTTCGTTATCATATTCAAACCAAATTGCTTTATTACTTAATTGTGATTTATTTTTTTCAATAACTTCATTTATTTTATAATTATTTTTTAATTCTTTTTTTGATAAATAAATAAATTTATCTTTCTTTTTATCTTTTACAAAATCAAATGAATTAAAATTATCTTTTGCTGGAACTTGATTTTCAAATAACAAAAGAATTTGAGATTGATACATTGCCTCACTATTTAATGTTTCTTCAGTTGCTTCAACAAAATTTGATGGAAGCCATTTTTCAAAATTTGTATTTACAAATTTAGTAGACACATACAATAAAACTACTGTTGGTAATAATGAGAAAAATAAGAAAGCAGTAACAAGTTTTGTATTTAATTTACTACCAAAAGCACCTTGTGAATTATCGACAATTAGTTTTACACCACTTCTAAAAGTTAGAAATACAAATAATAAAAGTAGAATTACGTTAATATTAACAGCAGAAAAAAATAGAAAAAAGGAACTTCCAAAAAATTTATTTCCAAATATTGCTCCATCACTAACGATATAATTTTCAATCCAGGAGCCTGTAAATGCTATAATAATAGCAAAAAAAGCCCATACGAAAAGAACATATAGTCTTGAACGATATTTCATGATTTATATTGCCTCATTTTCAAACAAAATTTTAGTGGCGTTCACCACATCAATAGTATATATGATAGCTATTATGAAAAATAGAAGAATATTTTTTATATTAATACATAAAATGGTGGAATAATGAACGTAAAATCAAATGATGAGATTGAAAAATTAATGAATATTGGACAAATTGTTGCCGATACTCTTGTCTTAATGAAAGAAAAAGCAAAGTCTGGAATGACATCAAAAGATTTAGACGAAATTGGTTTTGAATATTTAGAAAAATTTGGTGCAAAATCTGCGCCAAAGGTAACATATAATTTTCCTGGGTATACATGTATTTCAATTAATCATAAAATAGCTCATGGAATACCTTCTGATACTAAATTAAAAAAGGGTAATTTAATTAATATCGATGTTTCTGCAGAATTAGATGGTTATTTTGCTGATACAGGAGGAACATTTACATTAGAAAATTCTAATCCACATTATGAAAGATTATGTAAAGCAACAATCGATTCTATGTATGCAGGTATATATGCTGCTAAAGCTAATAATAAAATATCTGACATTGGAAGAGCTATTCAAAAAACAGCAAAAAGCTATAATTATAATATAATTGAAAATTTAGGAAGCCACGGCGTAGGAAAAGCACTCCATGAAGAACCAAAATTTATATCTTCTATTTATGATGATAATGATAAAAGAATTCTTTCAAATGGAACCGTTATTACAGTAGAACCTTTCTTATCAAATGGAAGTAACTACGCAAAAGAAAGTCAAGATGGTTGGACCTTATATATTAATAAAAACCACCGAGCAGCCCAATTTGAACATTCCATAATTGTCACAGATGGGGAACCCATTATTTTAACTATTCCAAGTAGCGGAAGATTTTTTTAAAATATTTTTAAATAATAAGTTAATTTTTGCATGACAATATTTCAACTCTTTCTTTTTAAATTATTTTCTAATAAGTTTAGTTTCATAGAATTAAAAATAATTTTTTAATGGAGTGAAATTTTGCTTTTTAAATTTTTAATAAAAATATTTATTTTTATTATTTTCTTTTTTTCATTAAATGTGTTTTCTGAAGAAATTACATTACCCGCTGATCCAAGCTTTACTGGTGAAATTGAAGAAACTCAAGAAAAAAAACTTGGAGGACTAGGTGGAGAAATCATTGCAAAAGCATTAAAGGAAAAAAATATAAAAATGAATCTTGAATGGCGGCCTTGGACAAGAGCTTACAAAGAAGCTTTAGAAAATAGAGATCATAAAACATTTATTATCCCTTTAACCAGAATTCCCGAAAGAGAAGAAAAATTCATTTGGGTCTCCAAAATATATGATGCTCATACCTTGTTTTTGTCTATGAAAGGTTCAAAAAAAATTAATTCCATTCTTGAAGCAAAAAGTTTAAAAATAGGCGTATTAGCATCATCATCTTATAGAGCTATACTTGCTAGACCTGAAAATGGACTAGACCAGAATAACATCGATGAAATTCCAATTGATATTAGAAATTTTAAAAAGCTAATTGGAAAAAGAATTGATGCCTGGTTTACGATTGATATTGTTGCAATACATGCAATTAAAACATTAGCTTCTTTAGAAAAATTATCAGAAAGCGATTTTAATACTGGAAATTCAATATCAATTCAATCCAAATACATAGGAACAACATCGAAAACTTCTCCTGAATTAATTAAAAAAGTTTATAATGCGGTAGAATATTTTAAAAACTCAAAAGAATACCAAAAAATTATCAATCAAATTCCCAAAAGAAATATTAATAAATAATTTTAAATATTTAAATTAAAAATAACTAATATTCCTTTAAATTTAATTTTCTTCTAGATATTCAAAAAAAAATCATATGTCAAAAATTGACAAATTTGAAGTTTATGGATTTATATATCCAATAAAAGAATTTTCATCAAAATAGAACTCCATAACTAAAATGAAATTATAATGAATATCTAATAATTGTAAAATTTAAAGATAAATTTACAATATTTTTTTAAGGATAAAACGAATGAACAAAATAATTTTTTTAATACTTCTGTTTCTCCATAGCATTATATTTGCAAATACAATTAAAATAAATCCTGAAGATATGGTAACGTTACACTTCACGCCCGATAATAGATTACCCTTTTAAAATAGGAGTCCCATCTATAAGTTTGATCCTCCCCTAAGAAAGTAGACACCCAGATCCGAAAAAAACTTATAGGAAAGAGGTGTTGAAATGGTGTTAACCAAAAGAAGGTATACAAGCGAATTCAAGCAAGGGGCGATTGAGCTTACA
>NZ_JBIPMD010000070.1:0-14377 GCF_044369315.1 Silvanigrella sp. | reverse complement strand
TAATCGCACTGCTTACTTCCACGCTGATGGCTAATCTTTACGTGGGTGAGATTCGCACTCACTGGTTCTTACGCACTTATCTTGGCGCACCATAAAATTACCTAATTTTAAATCTCATCAAATACAAAGGAATTTAAAATTATATTATTCTTTTTTTAAAGACAAAAAATATAAAAAATTAATCTCATAATTCTAATTAAAATTTATTTTCTAAATGAATACGGTGGGCTGAAGGAATGCTTTTTTCTTCTAATGGTCTTTGTGGGACATAACCATCTAAAGGAGAAGGTTCTGCCCAAGGCTCAGATGTTAATTGCTCTAAAATAACACTATCACCATCTCTTGCAATCACATGATTTGGAGATAAAGGAATTTTTCCAGTCGGGGTATCAAGTACGTATTGTGGATTGGCAAAACCTGTTGTGGATCCTCTCAATCCTCTCATAATATCTAATCCTTTTTCTAAAGGAATACGAAGATGTTCTGTGCCATCTACAATTTGAGGATGATAAATATAATAAGGACGCACACGTATTTTTACAAGACCTCTAACAAGATCTCTCATTTTATCGACATCATCATTTACATTTTTTAAAAATACAGATTGATTTCCTACAGGAATTCCTCTTTTTAATAATGCATCTATAGCAGAAGCCGCTTCAGGAGTTAATTCTTGGACTGAATTAAAATGCGTATTAATCCAGATAGGATGATATTTAGCTAGCATATCAGCAAATTCTTCGGTAATTCTATAAGGCAATGAAACAGGGGTTCGAGTCCCAAATCGAATAATTTCGACATGCGGTATTTCTCTTAATTTTTTTAATAAATTTTCAATACTAGAGTCGTGAGCTATAAAAGGATCACCTCCCGTAATTAAAACATCTCTAATATTTTTATTTGAGGCGATATATTCTAAACCTTTTTCAATAATACGAGGATTAAAATGCAATCCTTCTTCACCGTCTCTTCTTTTTCTAAAACAATATCTACAATAAACAGGACACAACTGAGCAACACACCAAGCAATACGATCTTTATAAACATGAACAACTTCTTTAACAGGAGAGTTATTCACTTCCTTTAAAGGATCAGCAACACCATATTTATCTTTTAACTCTTCCATTCTTGGCATTAATTGAATCCTAACAGGATCAAGTGAATCATTAAAATCAATTAACGAAATAGAATAAGGACTAATGCCAGCATGAAATTGTTTTTTTAATTCTTCAAAAGCTTGTTCTTCATTTTCAGAAATTTTTAAAATAGAAGCGAGATCATTTGCAGATTGAACTTGAAATTTCATTTGCCAACGCCAATTAACAAAAGTTTCTTCAGAAACTCCAAACAATTGGGCGCCTACTTTTGTAATACTTTTTTTATTAGTAGCTGTTCTAAAATGAAGTTCATTAGGTGCAATGAAAGGCATACTTATTTTCTTTCTCAAAGATCTTTTAATTAAACCCAATAATTACTTAATTTATCAAGCTAAACGAAAAACTCAAATTAAGGGGCTTCTCCTTTTTAACACTTCCATCTTGTACACGATTGCTGAACCTTGTAAACACTTATTGAAGCTCATTGAGAGTCATTTAAGCACTTTTTATTGGAATCTAATTCATGTCAAAAAAATCAAAAGCAATTCGATTTCTTCTTTATCGATATCTTGTAACTCCTTGGGCGAGTAAATCTAAAAGAAATGCCTCATCAATTGGAGTTTTATTACCTGTTTTAGGAGTTGCTATTGGCGTCTTTGCATTTACCGTAGTTCTCAGTGTAATGGGCGGATTTACAACAGATATTAAAACTCATTTACTCAATTTACAAGCACACATTGAAATTATATCAAAAGATAAAGGCAAACAAATACCAGAGTCATCCGAATTAATGGAAAAAATAAAATCATTTTCAGATGAAATACTTTCTATTTCACCGTATCAAAGCGGAGATATTATTTTACAAGCAGGTAATAAGGGAGTTTTAGCGCGACTAGAAGGCATAGAACCAGAATTAGCTGAAAACACGCTTAATATTCAAAAATTTCTATCTAATGATATTAGTTTAAGCGTTTTAAAAAAGAAAATACCTGCAGATAATATTATCAACTCTGATCTTTTTCCTACAGTAATTATTGGTCAAGACTTAATGTTAAACTTAGGATTAAATATTGGAGATAGTTTAACACTAGTTTCCACTATTCCTGATGACGGACCTGGTGGCATTGCCCCAACTCAATTCCCAGTTGTTATTGCAGGAACGATTAACTCAGGAAGTTTTGCTTATAATCAAAAAGTCGTCTTAAGTTCTTTAAAAATTGCGAATCAATTTTTTCAAACAGAAAATAATTGGTCAGGATTACAATTAAAGCTGAAGAAACCTTTAGAAGTAGAAGTTTTTTCTAAAAAACTCGATAAATTAATAAACCCTCTTGGATTTAGAGCAAAACCTTGGACCGAGTCAAATAGCGCTCTTTTAAAAACTCTTACCCTAGAAAGATGGGGAATGAGTTTTGTTATGATGATGATTATTCTTGTTGGGTGCTTTAGTATTTCTATTTCACTTCTTCTTTCAATTAGAAGAAAATCTAGTGAAATGGCAATTTTAAGAAGCATGGGCTTTGAGCAATTAGATCTTAGTAAACTATTTCTTTGGCAAGGATTTTTAATTGGATTAACAGGAGTCATTATTGGATTTATTTTAGGGGGAATTTGTCTTTACTTTATTCATAATTATCAAATTCCTTTTATAACTAGTTCTTATTCATCAAAACCATTGCCAATTTTAATTAATAAATTCGATCTTATTTTTATTTCATTTGGAAGTGTATTTCTGGCAATGCTTGCTGCTGTTTGGCCAGCTATTGAAGTAAAAAACTTAGATATAATTGAAATATTATCTGTAAGAAATTAAAATAAACTGGAGAAATTGTGCTTGCTGTCAAAGTAGAAAATCTAAAAAAAATATATAACTTTGGTGAACAAAATTTAAATGCATTAAATGATGTTTCATTTCAAGTTAAAAAAGGAGAAATAGTTGCTATTGTTGGAGAAAGCGGCTCTGGTAAAAGCACATTATTGCATATACTTGGTACTTTAGATTCACCAACTTCTGGAAATATTTTAATTGATGGAAAAAATCCATTTGACAAAAATGATAAAAATGTAAGTTCTTTTCGAAATCTGCATATTGGATTTATATTTCAACATAATAATTTACTCCCAGAATTTAATGCTCTTGAAAATATTATTATGCCTGGTCTTATTGCTGGATTTTCTGAAAAAAAAGTAAGGACAAAAGCAGAAGTTTTACTTGAAAGTGTTGGATTAACTAAAAGGAAAAACCACTTTCCAAGCCAGTTGAGTGGTGGTGAACAGCAAAGAGTAGCCATAGCTAGAGCTCTTATTAACGATCCCGTCCTTATATTAGCTGATGAACCCTCTGGCAATTTAGATTCTAAAAATGCAATGATAATCCATGAAGTATTCAAAGAAATAAACAATAAGTTTGGCTCAACTGTTTTAATAGTGACACATAATACTGAGTTTGCAGATGCTCTCCCAAGAAGAATCCGTTTAAGAGATGGAATGATAATTTCAGATGATCTGAACAACTCATAAAACTGTAACTTTCTATCAATTTATTTCCAGAGGAGACACAAAATTTGCAAAATCACCTTAGATAGTGAATAGTGCAGCTTTGTTGATCACTTTTCTGGCCTTGTTCATGCGAGTAACTTTGAAATGCCTGGTTTAAAAAAATACAATTTTCTTAATCATAAAACTTTATACAGTTTAACAACAATTGCCTTGTTGATTTCTGGAAATGCTTATTCTCAAGCACCATTGCAATATCCTTCTCAATGGGAGCAGACTTCTGTTTCTAAAATAACGATAGTTGGAAATAAAACAGTAACAAATGAAGCTATTTTAAATTTAATGGCGATTAAAGTTGGAACAAAACTAACTCAATCCTTAGTTTCAAATGATATTAAAAGTATTTTTGGTAGTAGTTATTTTCAAGATGTAAAAATAGATAAAACCTCGGATAATGAATTGATCATTTCTGTTGTTGAAAAACCTACAGTAAACGACATATTTTATGAAGGATTTGAAATAGTTTCTGCTTCTTCAATAAAAGATAAAATTTTAACAAAAAAATACACTATAGTTGACGAAAAAAAACTTTCCCAAGATTTAAGATCTATAGAACAAGCATATACCGAAAAAGGTTATTATCTTTCAAAACCAACTTATACTCTTGAACAAACAGAACAAGGCTCTGTAAATATTGTTTTTCAAGTTAAAGAAAATAGACCTATTCAAATTAGAAAAGTAGACCTATTAGGTAATGAATATTTTAGTGACTCTGAATTACAATCCTTTATGGCGACAAAACCGTTTTCATGGATGTCAATATTATCTTCATCGGGTTTATATAAAGACAAATTTATTGCTGCAGATCAACAAAACATTACTTATTATTATAGAGAAAATGGTTATGCAGAAGCGACTGTTGCTTCCCCTCTTTCAAGACTCGAAAAAAATAAAAGAGATATTGGGGTCTCTTTTTTCATAGAAGAAGGCGAAAGATTTAATATTGGAAAAATAACTATTAGTGGTGATCTTATTGATTCAGAAAATGAATTAAAGGAACAGTTATTATTAAAAGAAAATGAAATTTATCGCATTTCTAAATTTAATTATGACATGAAAGCACTTAAAGTTATTTATGGTGATAAAGGGTATGCTTTTGCATATATTTATCCTACATTTAACATTGACAGAGTTAAAAAACTTTATGACATAAATTACAATGTCACCAAAGGTGAAAAAGCATATTTTAGAAAAATTACGGTTGAAGGAAATGTAAAAACAAGAGATAACGTAATAAGACGTGCTCTTCGTGTTTCTGAAGGACAACTATTTAACTCTACAAAATTAGATAAAAGTAAAGTAAACACGGAAAGACTTGGCTTCTTTGAAACAGTGCAAATTATTCAAAAGCCCGATCAAGCAAATAATGCTATGGATCTTAAAGTTATCATAAAAGAAAAGCCAACTGGTAAAATTTCGGCCTCACTTGGCGCTTCTCCCGATGTTTCTGGATCAGGTGTTACCTTTTTTGGACAAGGACAATATCAAGAACCTAACTTGCTGGGCAAAGCATATAATATAGGCTTAACTGGACAAATAAGCCCTAATCAACAAGACACTTCAAAATTTAACTACTCTATTGGTGTTAACTTTGGAAATCCAAGTATTTTTGACAGCCCTTGGAGTTATGGACTTGGAGCGAATTATTCACATAATGTATCTTCATTAACCTCTAGTTCGGCAATTAATAAAGTATATATAACTCAAGTTGTTAAATCAGCAAGTGTCAATGTTGGGCGTGAAATTATTGAAAACCTAAGATTTAATTTAGGCTATTCTATTTCAGATACAAGTACAGATCCGAGTGTTCCTTTAACCGCTAAATTTAGTGCTTCTGGTACTACTGAAAAATTTATTCAAAACTTAACCTATGATGCCACAGATAACTATATTAATCCGACATCAGGTTTATATTTATCAGCAACAAATTCTATTGCATTTAAGGGCTACTGGGGACAATACACTTTTGGTACGAGTTCTGCACTCTTATCAGGATATATTCCAGTAAATTATAGTGAAAATTTTAAAACAAATTTTAGACTCGCTTTCCAACCAAGATTTGTATATCAAATTAAAGATGATCAGCCTGTACCTATTTGGGAAAGATTATCTTTAGGTAACTCGTATTTTATGAAAGGTTATTCAAATGCGGGCGAAAGTATTACCACAACAATTCCTGTTACGGTGTCTCCTGTTACGGGCCAAACTGTAAATTTAAATTTTGGTGGTAATAGAAGCTATTATTCCACTATTGAATATTTTCTTCCAGTTATACCTCAAGCAGGTCTTCGTTTTGTGACTTTTGCAGAAGCCGGAACTGTGCTTGATGACTATGATTCCTTCAGTGCTGATAAAATCAAATATGACATTGGATTTGGATTTAGATGGACAACACCAATTGCCCCATTTAGATTTGAATGGGCATTTCCAATTGATAAAAATGGCCAAATGGGTCAAGCGCATTTTATTTTCTCAATTGGATCTGACAGTTTCAGCAATAATATGTAATATTTAAGAGTTTAGAATAAATCATATTGGAGGATTTCTCATTATGTCATCAAAAATAAAAAAAATAACATTCCTTGCTTCAGCTTCATTATTTTTATCTAGTTTTTCTTCAGAAATAGTTTCTGCTTCCGATGCGAGAGCACAAACTCTCAATTCATCTAAGTTAAAAATTTGTGTTGTTAATGTACAAACAGCAATTTTACAAACAAATGAAGGAAAAGCAGCAAAATCTAAAATTGAAAAAGAAGCTGAAAAAGATCGTCAAGATATTCTTGCAAAACAAAATCAACTTAAAAAAATGGAAGAGGATTTCCAATCTCAGCAATCCATTTTATCCGATTCTGATAAAATGGCTAAACAAAAAGAGTTTCAAATAAAGTTACAAGACTATCAAAAATCACAAATGAGTTTTGAGCAAAAAACACGTAGTAAAGAACTTGCTGCCACTCAAGAAATATACCAAAAAATAACATCTATTGTTAAAGAAACAAGAAAAAAAGAAGAATGCTCCATGGCATTTGATAGTGGCGCAGGTGTTTTATTAGACGCAGATGATGTCAAAGATATCACAAGCAAAATTGTTGAAAAATATAACTCTGTTTATAAAACAACAGACAATACCACTGATAGTAAAAAAGAAAACAAGAAAAAAGGTTAATCTTATGACTTCTATTTCTATTCGTGAAATCATTTCTCAAGTAACATGCGAAGCTATTCCACATAATGAAGAGTTAAAATTTATAGGTGTTTTACCCTTAAACTACGCAACAAAAGATCATATTTCATTTTTAATTAATGATAAGTATTATGATGAGACATTGACATCAAACGCAGGAGCAATTATTTGCTCTAAAAAATCTGCTGAAACCTTATTAGGAAAAACCAAAAGTGTTTTACTGGTAAGTGATAATCCTCATGCTACTCTTGCAAAAGTATCTCAATTTTTCTTCAAGCCTAAACATCCCTTTTCTGGTATTTCTGAGCATGCCATAATTGATGTAACTGCAGAAATTCATCCAAGTGCAACCATATTTCCTTTTGTATTTATTGGCCCAGGTGCTAAAATTGGCACAAACTCAACTATTTACTCAGGTTGTTTTATAGGTGCCGCAAGCATAATTGGTACAGACTGTCTTTTATATCCAAATGTAGTCATCCGCGAAGGTTGTAATGTAGGAGATCGTTGTATTTTTAATCCTGGCGCTGTCATTGGCGGTGATGGATTTGGTTTTGCTCCAACTGAAAAAGAAAATATTAAAATTCCACAAATTGGCGGTGTTCAAATAGCAAATGATGTTGAAATCGGAGCAAACGCTACAATTGATAGAGGAGCAATGGCAGACACTAAAATAGGTTATCAAACAAAAATTGATAATTTAGTAATGATTGCTCATAATGTTGTTGTTGGTGATTTTTGTTTTATTGCTGCACAAACAGGAATAGCGGGCTCTTCCATCGTAGGAAACCGCGTCATAATGGCTGGTCAAGTTGGAGTTGCTGGTCATTTAAAAATTGGAGATAAATCTATTTTAACAGCACAAAGTGGAATATCAAAAAATGTGCCTGCAGGAGAAACATGGGGAGGCTCTCCGGCTAGAACATATAAAGAACACGCAACAACAATTGCAACAATAAATAAAATTGTAAAACAAGCGAATAAAAAGAATAATTAATTTTAAGAGGAGATAGATTCATAATGGGTAGTATTTTTGATAAAATAATAATGAACACAGAAGAAATAAAAAAATGTTTACCTCATAGAGATCCTTTACTCCTTATTGATTCCGTTCACGACTTAAAACTTGGTGAAAGTATAATTACAAGCAAATTATTAACTAAAGATGACCCTGTATTTAGAGGACATTTTCCTGAAAATCCAGTTTATCCTGGTGTTTATTATATAGAAGGAATTGCTCAAACAGGCGCTATTTTAGCTTTTTTAACAAGAACTGAGAAGGGAATTACAGAAGAAAAATTAGGATTTTTATCTTCTGTCGATGAAGCTCGCTTTCGCCGCCCTGGATCACCTAATGATAAAATCCGCTATGAAGTAGCTATAGAAAAAATGCGCGGACCTTTTGTTTGGATGAAAGGAAAAGCATATATAAATGATGAAATTGCTGCTGAGTGCAAGCTTTCAATTGCTATAGCGCCTAAAAAAGGATTAAATAAATGACAAATTCTTCTGTTAATATTCACCCAACCGCAATTATTGAGCAGGGCGCAGAAATTGACACAGGCGTTACCATTGGGCCATATGCAATAATCGGCAAAAATGTTAAAATTGGTAAAAATACAAAAATTCATTCCCATGCTTTAATAACAGGTCATACTTATCTTGGAGAAGAAAACGAAATTTTTAGCTTTGCATCTATAGGAAATAAACCTCAAGATCTAAAGTATAAAAATGAACCAACTCTTCTTATAATTGGAAATAAAAATATCGTTCGTGAGTATGTTACTTTACAGCCTGGGACAGTTCAAGGCGGTGGAAAAACCACAATTGGAAATGAAAATTTATTTATGGCCTATTCACATGTCGCCCATGATTGTTCTGTCGGAAACCAAAATGTTTTTGCAAACGGAGTACAACTCGCTGGCCATGTCACAATACATAACATGACTGTTATAGGCGGCCTTTGCGCTGTTCATCAGTTTGTACATATAGGCGATATGGCAATGCTAGCTGGAGGATCCCTAACTGTAAAAGACATTCCTCCGTACTGTATGTCTGAAGGAGGTCGCGCCATATTAAGAGGCCTTAATATGGAAGGAATGCGTCGCAGAAATGTTTCAGTAGAAGCAAGAAATGCGGTTAAAACAGCATATAAAACTTTTTTTCTAAAAGGGCATCCAACAATTGAAGAAGCATTAAATTCAATTTCCCATTTAATGAATTTTCCTGAAGTTGAAAAATTTGCGAATTTTATAAAAAATTCAAAACGAGGTATTGCTCATCCAAACGTAACAGGGAAAGCAACTCCATCAGAAGAGTAACAAATGCAATCTAATTTAAACGGTGGAATTTGCATCATTGCTGGCGAAGCAAGTGGTGATGCTCAAGGAGCTCTTCTTGTTAAAGCTCTAAAAGAAGAATATAAAAATAAAAATGTGAATGAAAAGACATTTTGGGGTTCTTCTGGCCCACTTATGCGCAAAGAAGGCGTTGAAGACATCATTAGAGTAGAAGACTTAGCTGTCTTTGGTTTAGTAGAAATTATTTCACACTATCCTGTTATTTCAGCTTCCTATAAAAAAATATTAAATGAAATTAAAGTAAGAAAACCAGAAGCTGTTATCCTAATAGATTATCCTGGTTTTAATTTAAAATTATTACAAGATGTTTATTCTTTAGGTAACACAGTTATTTATCATATCCCTCCCAAAGCTTGGTCACATGGCAAAAGAAGAACAGAATTATTAAAAAATTATTGTCACCTTGTTACAAGCATTTTGCCATTTGAAACACAATTTTTTAAAGATAATGGAGTAAATACTTTTTTTGCTGGCAATCCCTTAAAAGATAATGTCGATGAATATTTATGTAAAAATAAAACAATTAAAGTGCCATTTAAAATTGGAATTTTACCGGGTAGTAGAAAAAGTGAAATTCAAAAACTATTGCCTATTTTAATTGAATCTTTTATTATGCTTGCTGAAAAAGAAACGAAAATAACAGGAGCGATTCCAATAGCTCAGACATTAGATCCACATTTTGTTAAAAATATTGCTTACAAAAGCGCATTAAATCTTGGTTACACAAAAGAATGGATTGATCAAAAAATTTCTTTTGGTATTGGAAATGCTTATGAAGTTATGTCAACTTCAAGTTATGCTTGGGTCTGTTCAGGAACAGCTACTCTTGAAACAGCTTTTTTTAACACACCAATGTGTGTTATTTACAAAGTATCTCCAATAACTGCCTATATTGCCAAAAAATTAATTTTTATTAAATATGTTTCTTTAGTTAATTTAACTGAAAATTCAGAAATTATTCCAGAGTATTTACAAGAAATGGCCAAACCTATAAATCTTGTAAATCATGCCTTAAAAGTTTTTCATGACAAAGATTATGAAAACAAAATGTTAATTAATTTTCAAAAAGTCCAAAATGTTTTTCCAAAAAATGCCGCTAAAAATGCAGCAACTGAAATAATAAAATGTATTGATAAATACAATGTCCCGAACTTAAATAAATTTAAGTATCACAGAGAAAATCGGACAGAAAAATGAAAAAGGACCATAAGGGATCATTTATAAAAATAGTTTGGAATTCTGGCAAAAAAGATATTTTCTTAGGTGTGCCTTGGCTTCCATTATATTCTTTATCTGAAATTACTTTAGCTTTATCTGCTACAAGTTTAATGAAATTACTTTTTTTTACAACACCACGTATTCCTGTATCAGATTTAATACCAGGTAATTTAAAAAACTATATTCAATTTAATCAAACATTAGACAGAAAAGACATTATATTTATAATTCCATTAATTATTATTGCTGCATCATTTGTTAAATTGATAAGCGGTTTTATGAGCAGCTATCTTACGGAAAGAGCTGGTCATAAAGTTGCTCATTCTTTAAGAGAAGAAATGTTAAAAGGATTTTTATCTTCTCCTGGTAACAAACTAGATCAAAAAAATCCTGATTTTATTGCAAATCAACTCATGCAAGATACAACTCTTTTGCAAGCAGCTATTAGCAAAGGAACCATAAGTGCTATTCGAGATACGCTGGTTTTGATTGGTATTATTATAACAATGCTATTAATATCGTGGCAAACATTTTTAATTGGATGCTGTATTTTTATTCCATTGGGTATTACTCTAAAAAAAGTAGCTCAAAAATTAAATTATTACACACGCGAAAGCCAAAAACATCAAATTGGAATATCGACTCGTTTGCTTTCTAGTCATAATGGTTTATTAACAATAAACGCCTTAAGAAGTCATGAAAGAGAAAAAATAGATTTCGAAGAAACGAATCTTAAAAATTATTTTATGATGAAAAAAAGTTTATTTGTTCGAACTTTTTTCACTCCAGGAATGGAATTTTTCGCAACATGCATGCTCGGATTCGTGTTTGCTTGGCGTATTAACTATATAGGTGAATTTGAAGCAAGCACATATTCTTCTATGTTAATTTTGCTTGCCTTTTCATTTAAATATATCAAAAATATTACAGGCTCTATTACTTTTTTCAGCGAAATACGCGTAGTTTTGCAAAGAGTTCAATCTTTTTTAGGTGATTTCTCTAATTCAAAACTTATAAAACCATCTCCTCTTCCTAGTTACGCAAAAGAAGCTATTATTGCAAATCAAGTAAGTTACGTTACTGAAAATGGAAAAGAAATATTAACAAATTGCTCTATCAGCATTCCAAAAGGATTAAAAATTGCTTTTGTTGGTGAAAGCGGGGCGGGAAAGACAACTTTTTTAAGAGCACTTGCTGGATTAATTATTCCAACTCAAGGTAATATATCTATTAATCCAGATTTTTTATTAACTTCACAGACCCCTTATATTTTTAGAGGAACTGTTAAAGAAAATATTATTTATGCAGAACAGTCTCTACCTGAACATATTGCAGAAGATAAAGCTAAAGATCTCATTATTGCTTTAATGCTTGCTTATTCAGAGTCTGGATCAAAACTTATTTTAGATAAAAATTTAGGTTTTCTTGGTGACGGTCTTTCTGGAGGGGAAAAGGCGCGAATCGCCCTTGCAAGAACTCTATATGCTGCACCAAAATTAATTTTATTAGATGAACCTACTGCTAATTTAGATGCACAATCTGCTGAGTTATTTTGGAAAGCGATTGAAAACTGGAAATCAAAAAACTCTGAGCATACCGTAGTAGCCGTTTCGCATGCCTTACATGAAGTAAAAGATTTTGATCTTTGTTTTATTTTTGAAAATGGAAAAATAGTTAAGCAAGGTAATCCAAAGGAGATTTTATCGCATGCCTGAATCAATAGGGCAAAAAATTCGAAATCAATTAGACTTACCATTTTATAAAAAAAACATTATTTTTTGGATTTTTTCACCATTATTGATAATAATTTCTATTTTAATTCATTTTATTTCAAAAAAAAGAAGAGAAATTTCTTATCCAAATAAAAGTATTCTCAATATTAAAGAAAATTTAAATATTGATTATTTCAATATTATTTGTGTAGGTAATATAATAATAGGTGGAACTGGAAAATCACCCGTAGTTCAAAAAATGGCACAAATTTTTTTAGCACAGGGATACATCGTTGCCATTGCCTCGCGTGGTATCGGACAAAATATTAAAAATATTTACGTAAACAATCTATCAAATACAAATGATATTAATAACCTTTCAGATGAAAACAGAGAACATTTCGAAATATTAAAGAAGCTCTCTAAAAAAGAAAGTATTTTTTATGTACTACAAAACAAAAGAAGATTATTTTCTCTCGAATTTCTAATAAATGAAATAAAAACTAAAAACACACTTCATAATTTAAAATGCGTCGTAATTCTAGATGATGGTCTTCAACATTTTGAATGCCCTAGAGATATAAATATATGCTTATGGTCAACGGATATTGTTCAAAATAGTCCCCACTTTTGTATGCCGATTGGCCCTTTTCGAGAAGGTTTTGGAAAAAAATCATTCCAAAATTTATTATTAAGTTTTAATTATAGATTTTGGTCAAGAACAAGTTTTATAAATATTGAAAACTACAAACAACAAATGAAAGATTGTTTAAATAAATTTAGTCTTGAATTAAGCAATAAAGATATTATTGTGACATATTTAAATTCTTATTTTATGCTAGATATTCAAGACAGTTCAATTAAAATCGGCAAAGAGGTAACTATACAAGATTTAAATCTATTTTTTAAATCACAAAAATCAATAGGATTTATTGCAGGAATCGCAAATCCAAATAAGTTATTCCTTGATTTAAAAAATACTTTTAAACTAAATAAATTAGACTCAATTTTTTTAGATGATCATGGAAAATTAACAAAAAAAGCAATTGATTTAATAAACACTTCAGACTCCATTATTTTTACATTAAAAGATTTTTTTAGATGGTGTCAACAACCTGTATTTTTAAATATGATAAAAAATAAAAATATAATATTATGCTCAATTGAAGTTTCATTTAGAGGTTTAGATAACGATGAAATTGATATAATAAAAAAAAATAACTTCTGATTAAAAGGCAAACTTAAAATGTTTAGACAAAATGTAGCTGCTCTTATAAAATTTAAAGATAAATATGTTGCGTGTTTTCGATCCGATCATAGCACTTGGCAAAATGTTCAAGGTGGAATAGAAGACTCAGATAAATCTCCTTTAAAAGCAATAATTAGAGAAACAAAAGAAGAACTAGGGCTTGAAGAAAATGCTTTTAAAATAATTTATCAATCAAAATACTGGCGACGTTATTTTTTTCCTAAAGAAATATTAAAAAAAGAAAGATTTAAAGGAAATATAGGGCAAGAACAATTATGGTTTTTAATTGAATTAAAAAATTTCAATTCAATTCATTTAGAAAAATCAGTTGGCGAGTTTCAAAAAGTGGATCTTTTTGAAATAGAGAGATTTTTAGAAACATATTCAAAATGGAAAAAACCTGGATTTTACGATTTTTGCAGAGAACTAGGACTGATTAAATATTGACATTCATATATTTAAAATTTTCTTAAGAAGATATAATTAAATTATTATTTTTTATTATATTATATCAAAAAAGGATTTTTTAAATGAAATTATGCTTATTTATTTTAAGCATATTATTATCAAAAATAGCATTTTGTTCATCTATTGATGAAATAAAAATAGTTACAGAAAACACTCCTCCTTATATTTATTTAAATTCTTCAGGAAAACCTAATGGATTATTAGCTGAAAGAGTAAATAAAATTTTAGATATTTTAAAACTAAAAAAAGAAATTCAAATTCTTCCTTGGGAATCTGCTTATAATAATGCCTTGAATAATAAAAATACATTGATATTTCCCCTAGCAAAAAACAAGGAAAGAGATAAGTTGTTTAAATATTGTGGGGTTATTATTAATGTAAGATCATATTTTTATAAATTAAAATCAAGAACTGACATGTGTCCTCCCAATAAGTGATTTTTACAAAGCATAAATCCAGAATTAAATCTCCTTTTGAGGAGGAGATTTAAATGGAGATGGAAAATAGAATTTTAAAATTGTCAGAACAAGTTG
>NZ_JBIPMD010000258.1:0-4454 GCF_044369315.1 Silvanigrella sp. | reverse complement strand
TTTAAAAGTCATTTGCCTATTTGGGAGCAATTTAGCTCCCTCGCTGGATAATTGCGCCTAGAGGGGACATTCTTGAAAAGTAACAACCCAATCTTTCGTAGCTCCTAATTATTTGCAACAGAACCTTATAATCATACGATCAGTATGCTTCCACTTGAATTCCATCCCCACTCCCTCAAACATCACTCAAAAAAAGATACCTTACTCTTACTTGCTCTGTTTTTGCAACAGAACCCTTTTTAGTTCAAGAATTTAATGATAAAGATGAAATTCGTCTTCCGGCATTTGTAATTCCTGAAAAATTTAAACATGTAAATTTAGAAAATATTCAAAAAGCTACTGGCGATATTGAAAAACTCCAATCTATTTTAAAATCAATTCATCCTTGGTCAGCACTTCATTATGGAATGACTAGTCTTGATGTTATCATAAGAATGTATATAAAAACCATTCCTGAATATTTTGGAAATAGCACTGAAATTCAAGTGTTAACTCCACAAACAAGAGGAAGTCTTGGCACTCATAATCTTAATACAAGACTACAATCAGCCACTAATCCCGAAAGAAATGGGGTTAAACAGATAAAAATTGGGGATCGCATTTATCGCGAAGGCGACAGAGTTATTCAAACAAAAAATAATTATGATCTTGAAGTTTATAATGGAGATATTGGTAGAATAAAAAATATTGATTTAGAAAATTATAAATGTCATATTCAATTTAATAAACAAAATCCCATAATTTACGAAAAAGAAGATTTAACAGAAATTACTCTTGCTTACGCAATTACAATCCATAAATCACAGGGTAGTGAATTTGATGCGATTATTATTCCAATTTCTACGCAACATTATAATATGCTCTTTAGAAATTTGATCTACACAGGTTTAACAAGAGCAAAAAAACTTTGTATTTTTGTTGGAAGTCGAAAAGCTTTAGCTTTGGCCGTTAAACAAATTGATAATCGTATGCGCCAAACTGCTTTAACACTATTAATTGAAGAATAATCCTCAATTGTTCCAATGTTTTTTTGTAATTCATTTTTTTATTCTATTACTAATTTGAATTTATTCAAGAATTCTTATAAACTTAAACCCTTCATTATAGAAGAAGTCTGATAAAGATCAAAAATAAATCCAACAGTTGATATGCTAATTACATTCGAATCACTATAATGGCTTGATTTTTTAGGAATTTAGATTAAATATGGAATTTAACGAGTCCATATCGTAAGAGGCTCTTCAACGCAAATTTGGAAATAAAATCATGTTCGAAATTCTAGAATATTACGATCTGGATAAATCTGGTTTACAAAATAAAATTGAAAAAGTCCTTTCAAAAATAAAAGAAGGTGAATTTAAATCCGCTCAGATAAAAAAACTTACCGGCACAGAATATTATAGAGCAAAATTAGACGATAGTAACAGACTATTATTTAAAATTTCCTCTCATAAAGATAAAGCTTACCTGCTTCTATTGGAAACAATTCGCAACCACAATTATAGTCGTTCCCGATTTTTAAATGGAGCTTCTGTGCTTGAAAAAAGCATATTGGAAGAAAAATGGGAAGATGCGCACTCCCCACAAAATACCGAAGAGTTATCACTTCGATTTGTAAATACGAAACATTCCCAATTCCATTACTTGGACAAACCTATTTCCTTTGATGAGTTTCAAAGTGAACTTTTTTCCTCTTCTCTGCCTTTGATTGTTGTAGGTTCAGCAGGAAGTGGAAAAACAGCCATCATGCTTGAAAAAATGAAACAATTTGAAGGACGAATTTTATATGTAACTCTTTCACAATTTTTATCAGAATCTGCACGAAATTTATATTTTTCTTATGGTTATCAAAATGAAAAACAAGAGATAGATTTTTTTTCTTATAATGAGCTTGTTGAAAGCATCTTTGTGCCAGAAGGAAAAGAATGTTCTTACGATAAATTTAAAAATTGGTATTTAAAACAAAAATCACCTTTTTCTTCAAAACTTTCAAGAAAGGTATTTGAAGAATTTAAAGGGGTTTTAACAGGGACATCTTTTGATAAACCCTACTTATCAAAAGAAGAATACTTGGGATTAGGTATAAAACAATCCATATTTTTAGGCGAAGAACGGGTGGATATTTATTCTTTATTTGAAAGATACTTGAGTTTTTTAAAACAAGAAAATCTTTTTGATATTAATATTGAAAGCTACCAAGTATTAAATAATATTTCACCTTCTTATAACTATATTTGTGTAGATGAAATCCAAGATTTAACAACAATTCAAATCACCTTAATACTGAAATTCTTACAAGATAAAGATAACTTTTTGCTTTGTGGAGATTCAAATCAAATTGTACACCCAAATTTCTTTTCCTGGTCAAAGGTAAAGAGCTTCTTTTTTAAAAATGAACTTTCACCAAATGAATTGATAAAAGTTTTACAACATAATTACAGAAACGCTATTTCTGTAAATAACTTAGCAAATAATTTATTAAAAATAAAACAAAAGCGTTTTGGTTCAATAGATAAAGAAAGTAATTATCTTGTACAATCTGATTCTTCTTATAATGGTATAATCGATTTTTATAAAGACATGGCTAGCATCAGAAAAGACTTAAACGAAAAAACACGACGTTCCACTAAGTTTGCCATTATCACCTTAAATGAAGAGCAAAAAGAAATTGCTAAATCGGTGTTTAATACACCCTTGGTTTTTACAGTATATGAAGCAAAAGGTTTAGAATATCCTAACATTATTCTTTTTAATATGGTCAGTGAAGCTCAAAATGAATTTAAGGAAATTTGCTCTAATGTTGAAAAACAGGATCTTGAATCCACACATATGCAATATATTCGAGCCAAAGATAAATATGACAAATCAGTAGAAGGATTAAAATTTTATATCAACTCCTTATATGTCGCAGTAACAAGAGCAACAGATGGAATTTATTGGATCGAATCTGCAACGCAACAACCCTTATTTTCTTTGATTGGACTAAAGGAAGTTAAAGAAAAAATTACTTTAAAAGAAGAACAATCTTCTATAGATGAGTGGCAAAAAGAAGCTCGAAAGCTAGAATTACAAGGAAAACAAGAACAAGCCAATGATATTAGAAAAAATGTTTTAAAACAAATTCCAGTCCCTTGGAAAATAACAACGATGGGAGATGTAGAAAAGCTTTTGAGAAATGATTTAAAAACGTTTGCATTCGATAAAAAAGCTCAAAGATTTTTATTTGAAATGGCATATGCTTATCAATGGAAATTTCTAATGCCCATGCTAATAGAAGCTAAATATTCTCTTGCTACAAATCATAACGAGGCCCGCTCTTATATTTATAATAAGTTTTACAGCAATTTAAAAAAAGCTAATTTGAATCAATTAAAAGAACTGATATTTAAACATGGAGTTGAGTTTCAAAATCCACTTGGTGAACAGTCCTATTCTATCGCTGCAAAATTAGAGGAAATAGATATTTTGCGTGAATTGATCAGTTGGGGAGCTGCAAAAGACTCCTTCGATCTTTCTGGGAGAACTCCTTTTGGAAATTTACTTTATGCTTTTCTAAATAAATCTCTTATAAAAGAAGATCAATTTGAAGAGCTGTTTCGGATTTTATCTCCTTCATCAATCAGCTTAAAGTACAAAAATAGATTAATTAAAATTGATCAAAAGTCACCAGAATTTATGTTTATACAAATTTTATTGACTCTTCTAACTGATTTTATCTTTAAAGAAGAAATTGTTGGTTCAAAGATCTATTTCAATTCTGAAATACTAACAAAAATTGTAGAGAAATTTCCTGATTTTATCTTTCCTGAATGGAGAAAAAAAAGATCTTATATTTCCTCGATTCTTTCAAAAAATGAAATTGAAAAAATCAATATTTCAGGAAAAGCTTCCGCCGAAAGCAAAAGGATTTTTGTACGCCTGAGAACTGGTCTTTATATTTTAAATCCATCTCTTGAAATCTTAAGTGGAAATCAATGGATAGGGATTTTATCCTTATTTCCTTATGAAATATTTAGCAGTACTCTCAAATTTTCGGATGTTTCTAATAGCATTCACTTTATGAAAGATCTTAGAAATAAAATAGAATTAAAAAATTCTACTATCTCTTCAGATAAAAGTTAATTTGGAAATTTTAAAGTCCATACATAAACGCACATAACTCTCCTCATTTCTCGACCTAGAAGAGATTAGATCGGCGGCACTTTGATCTTCCCCCAATTTTATAGACACAATTAACCGACCTTTTTCATTGGTCTAGTTATTTCAAATATAACTGGAGACAGATATCCATTCGACGAATGCTTTCTAACACGATTGTAGTAAACTTCAATATATTGAAAAATACGGTTCTGTTGCAAATAATTAGGAGCTACGAAAGATTGGGTTGTTACTTTTCAAGAATGTCCCCTCTAGGCGCAATTATCCAGCGAGGGAGCTAAATTGCTCCCAAATAG
>NZ_JBIPMD010000257.1:0-4465 GCF_044369315.1 Silvanigrella sp. | reverse complement strand
TGCCAATCCATTGGTAGCTCCTTTGTTACTTTTTTTTAAGCAACAATTAACTAACAAATTGGAGCTATTTCTTCAATCTTCACAATATCTTTCTCAACTCTTAACTGGCATATATTTATAAGGACATGAAATTTAATGAAAAGAAGCATTTTTTTGTTTTCTATAATTCCGCTATTTACCGTAAGTTGTGGTAAAAATAGCAATAAAAATAATCAAGAGTCTACAAAAGATTTTGCAGTGGATCTTAAATATGAAATAATAGATGCGCCTTCAAAAGGTTTAAATGATAGAATAAGCTCTTTAGTTTTTCATTATACGGCATTAAATCAAGAAAAATCATTAGAAGTTCTTAAAAAAGGTGGTGTTAGTGCCCATTGGCTCATTCCAGAGTCTGGGAATTCGATTTATAAATTAGTAGCAGAAGACAAACGTTCTTATCATGCGGGAATCAGTTCTTGGAAAAGAAGAACCGATTTAAATGATACTTCTGTAGGTGTTGAAATCGTTGGTCTTGGATACAAATGTAAAAATAATCCTCTAAGTGATCAGTGTCCAAAAGTGGAAAAAATATGGTATCAATTTACGAATGATCAAATAAATATGATTGTAAATTTAGGAAAGGATATTCAACAAAGGTACAAAATTGATCCTTTGTGTATTGTAGGTCATTCTGATATTGCTATTGGAAGAAAAGTAGACCCAGGCCCTTATTTTCCTTGGAAAAAATTAGCTGAAAATGGGGTAGGTGCCTGGGTAACAGAGCAAGATATTGAAAAACAACTCAATTTAATTCAAGCAAATATATCAGGTCATATTTCAGACTTAACAATTCAAACGCGATTGTTTGAACTTGGTTATGATAATCGAAACCCAAATTTTACGGATAAATATATTGAAAATGAGTTAACAAATAAAATTTATCCTGAGTTTAATTCGTCAAATAGTACAATAAAAAGTTGGAAAAAAATTCCATTTGCGAGATTAGATTTATTAAATATATTAAATAATTATGGTGTTAATAATACAACAACATGGTTTGATACAACTTTATCAAACCATGCAATTGATGCTTTTTTAATGCATTTTTTACCAGAGGATTATTTATCAAATCAAAAGATTGATAACAAAAGAATATTGGCAGCCATTCAAGCTCTGTTAATCAAATATCCTAACAGAGCAAAATCATCGTGTGGCTATTAATAAGCACCTTTTTTAGCAAGTAAAGAAGCAGTGTTTTTATCAGACTCTTCTTTTGGTAAACACATTTTCAGAGCTAAATAAAATATAAATAAACTAAATAATGCGATAATTAAAAAGTCCCAACCAATTGGTATTAATTTTTGTCCGCCTGTAAAAGAACTGTAGTAGGATAAAATACAAAAAATACCCATGTAAGGAAGAAGCCAAATAGAACATTTATAATCTAGTTTTGTAGCAACATGCTCAGGATCAATTGTGTTTCTACTTAAGTAATTAGAGATAACAAAAACGACAAAACCTGTAATTACAGTAACACCAAGTTTCCAAACAACATCCCAACCAGACCAGTAGATCATTAAGTTACAAACAAAGAAAGCGATAAAAGAAACTACTTTATAAAATGGTAAACTAAAGGGTCTTTTTCTTTCTGGTTGTTGTTTTCTAAGTGCTATCAGACAAATAGGGCCAACCGCAAAGGAAAAAACAAGTGCTGAGGATAAAAAGGATACAATAGCTTTCCAACCACTAAATGGTAAAAATGCCAACATAGAAACAGCTAAGTTTAAAAAGATGGCTCTCATTGGTATTCCCGATTTTGCTATTTTTGCAAAAAACTTTGGGGAATTTCCAGATTGACTCATTGTCTGAACAATACGAGCACTCGAAGCAACATATAAAACACCTGTTCCAAGTGGTGAAATAATGGCGTCAACATATAAAACAGTAACCAACCAGACAATTCCAAGTGTGGCAGCTAATCCTGCAAGTGGGCCTGCATCTCCTGCGAAAGATAAATTATGATATCCATTTGCTAAAGCAGTTTCAGGTAAAGCTGTAATAAATGCGTATTGAAGACCGCAATAAAGAGCAATACAAATTAAGATTGATAAAATAAGGGCAAGAGGAATATCTCTTTGTGGACGTTTAGATTCGCCTGCTAATAAAGCGGCATGCTGAAATCCACAAAAGGAGTAAACCACACCTGCGAGAGCAACGGCAGAAAAGATTCCATTTACGCCATAAGGAGCGAATTCATGCGCGGAATCTGTTGTTAATCCCATGTTTCCAAAATTGTGTCGTGTGATTAAGAATAAAAATACGACGGCAAAAGGGACTAATAATTTCCACATACTTATAAAATTATTTGCATTTGCTAAAAATTTAGCACCAAAACTATTTAATAGAATTAAAATGAGCATGGTTACAAAACAAATAAGATATCCATAAGTTGTAAAAACATTTACCCCATCTACTTTTTGAATGAGTGAGGGGAATTTATTTCCCATATATAAAATGGTAGATTGTACTTCTTGCGAGATAGATACAACATAAGTTATCCAAGTAATCCACGTAAGAATAAACCCAACTAATTTACCATGTGTAAAGATAGGAAAGGCAGCTACTCCCCCTGAGATTGGGAACATGGCACTTAATTCAGCAAATGTTAAAGCAAGAAAAATAATACTTACGCCGCCAATAAGCCATGAGATCATGGATGCAGGTCCAGCCATTTGAGCAGCGTATAAAGAACCAAATAGCCAGCCTGAGCCAACCATCCCACCAAGACTGGCACAAATAATGCCAAATAAACCAATACTTCGTTTAAGTTTCATGGTGTTTATTACCTTTCGAAGTTAAAAAATTTTATGAATTGGAATCTTAAAAGCAGCATTAGAAGCTACCCATTGAGAAATCCGAATATTTATTTACCTTCTCCATTTATTTCTTTATTGCTGGTTAGTCAAATTAATTAAACTTATCCTTTTATGCCTTAAAATATTATGTGCTTTTTTTTTAAGCTAATCAATTCAAAGAATTTTGATTTTGCCTAAAAAAATCACATTATTAGATTATGGATAGCTATAAACACAACAAAATTATCTATAAAAAATGTTTTTTATTATATTATAAAAAAATTTTATCTTTTTTAAAAAAATATGAATTTCATCATTTTTTGGTTTTACCAATAAATAAATTTATTTACTTTATAAAACTTGAGACTCATTTTAAATTAGACTTATGACTATTATTTGCTATAATCTTTTATTTTTTGATCTAATACAGCTTCTCTTACTTCTGCAATTTTATCCCAGAATTTTTCAGAAACTTTTTTATTTTCTTTATAAAATTTATGGCTAAATATAACATAATAATCATTTGTCATAACAGTAGGTTTTAATTTAACAACATTTTTTAATTTTAATTTTGCAATGTAATAATCTATCGAAATCGTATGACCAATTATACTAGAAACTCTTAATTTTTCTAACTTATTTAGCAAATTCTCATTGCCTTTACTTTCTTCATAAGGGATATTTAATTTTTTTAATTTATCAATGATGGAATAACCTCTGTTTACTCCCACATTTAAAACTAAATTACTTAATTTTTTTCCATCCCATGAGACATCCGAATTTTTTAATTTGTAAAAGGAATAAGTCATTGAAGCGACACGTCTTTCTTGATCCACCTTTCCTTCTTTCATAGGATAGATGCCAAATTCTTCCCTTTCCGGTAAATGGGAGAAGGTAAAAATACCATCCACTTCATTTTTTTTTATGGAATAAAATATGGGATTGGTTGGTAATCGTGAGTAAATAACTGTGATTCCTAACTCTTTCGCAGCTTTTTGAATCACTTCAATGGATAATCCGGGAGGATCTGAAACCACATCTCCATGACCAAACTGCCAAGGAGGTGACTCATTGTCTGGGTAACAGAGCTTTATTGTAAAAGCCATTGCAGTTGAAAAAAAAGGTAAGATGAAACTCAATGAAAAAAGCAATAAACTTCTGTATACTCTTTTCTTCATTTTAAACCCTATAAAAAATTTAATATATTTAGTGTTGTCCTTTATAAATTCATTCTTCCCGTTAGATATTACCATTAAATCTAGTTTTAAAGTCCTTTTGTAATGTCAATCTATTATTGAAATCAATTTAATTTTTTAAAATGAACAACCGAAATTATTTCTAAAGATAAGTTTTAAAGAATAAGGAATTAAATTGGTTTCTATGAAAGAAATTAAATTATTAAATTTGATATCTAAATCGGATATTGAAATAGCTACGAATACCCTTACCTCCGCTTTTGAACACGATCCTTGTTTGCGATATATTTTAAATTCCAATGAATATCATCCTGAGATTGCCTTTCAAATTCATAAACAAGTTGTGAAATCAGGATTGTATTTTGGGCATGCTGTATCAACAAGTAAAAGTATGGAAGGTGTTAGTGTATGGATGCCGCCAACTAAAAAAAATAT
>NZ_JBIPMD010000256.1:0-4467 GCF_044369315.1 Silvanigrella sp. | reverse complement strand
CAAAAAGTTTTGATACCATGCGTAAATCGGTAAAGCAGCTTATTTTTAATTTAAACGAAACAAATGCTTCTTATCAAAGATTCATTCCAAAAGAATTTATTGATATTTTAAATAAAGATGACATAAAAAGAGTAAAGTTAGGTGACTATCTTGAACTGAATATGACCGTTCTGTTTTCTGACATTCGTGATTTTACATCGATGTCTGAAAAATTAACTCCGAAAGAAAATTTTGAATTTATCAATTCTTTTTTAAAATTTATCGCTCCTATTATCAAAAAACAAGGTGGTTTTATTGATAAATATATAGGAGATGGAATTATGGCTCTATTCCCTAATGAAAGTTATCACGCTATTTTAGCTTCTAGAGAAATTGTAAATGAATTAAAAAATTGGAATGAATCAAGAATTTTAAATAATAAAATCCCTTTAAAAATTGGAATTGGTTTAAATTCGGGAAAGGTGATTATTGGTATTATTGGGGAAGAAAAAAGAATGGATGCCACTGTCATAGGTGATACCGTTAATATTGCTTCACGCGTAGAAAGCATGACAAAAATTTTAAACTGTTCCATATTAATGACAGAAAAAACTTACCATTTATTAACTGAAGAGCAAAAGCAAAATATGGAAAATATGGGAGAACATAAGGTAAAAGGAAAAGCAGAAAGTTTAATGTTGTATAAAATAGATTAAGTATTTCTTATCAAGGATTTTTTGATTTGAATATCTTTAAAAACGCGATACATTAAAATTAAGCTTGAAATTGATAAGAATATTTCAAAAATAACACCAACAATGAGCTCGTTTTGAATAAAAACAGTCAGAATAATAAAAGGTATTATGAACAAAACAAAAAGCAAATTATTTAAAACAAAACTGATACTAATATATTTTCCTAAAAAATCATTTTCTTTATTACTAGCATTCAATTTATAGCACAAAATAATAGATAATATAGCACTTAAAAAATAAATAGCATATGAAAACCATTCATAGCGATTTCTATGAATAGATTCTAATTGTATTATTTCATAACCCAAAAGATATACAATAAAAGTTCCTAAATAATAAAATAATTTATCCTTTTCAGACAATTGATTCGATATTATTTGATTTTTAAGTTTTTTAATATTCAAAAAATACATATTATACCCCTTTTTAAATAAAATAAATTACAATAACTGAATTACATTTTTTCTTCAAAATATCAATTGATTTTGAAATTAATTTTTATATAATATAAGTATATTTTACATATTTTTTAGAATATTTTTTTAATTTCATTTTAAAAACACGAGAGCCAAAGAGTAGATTTTAAAATTATTTTTGGGTATCTATTTTAAATTAAATTTTAAATATTTAAAATTATGAATTATTTTTAAATTTTAATCATATTGATTTAATTTTATATCTATAATAATAAAATGAAATGTTAAAATTGATTATTTTAACAAATGTTTACAAAATATTATGAAGGAATGATTATGAAATTAGCATCTTTTATCGCTTTGGGTTCCGTTACATTTTTTGCTTCATGCGGAAGCAAAAGTCAAGATAAACAGACTACAATGGATTCTTCTCAAAAAGCGAAAGAATATGAAACAATTAAAGAAGGCACACTTACATATGGCGTCGATCTTCATAAAGAGATTCGCGGAACCACATGGGAACTTAAAAAATCTTCAAACAGTAAAGACGCAAAAAAAACCATTCTTACTTTTGAAAAAGATAAGAGTGTTTTGAAAATCGAAAATAGCAATGGTGGTGATTTTGATTATTGCAAAATCAAAACAGGCGGCGAGTATATTATTCAAACAACAGATAAGTCCGATGAATTTTCTATTGTAGATAGCAATGAAAGTTGCGCTGGAATTTTAGGCATTAAAAAACGTTTTCCATTTGCAGTCATTAAAATTGATAGTGATAATAGCCTTACTCTTAACAGAAATGTTTACACAAAATTTCATGCAACTGAAAATTTAATGGGCATTGAGTCTGAATACACTCAATATGAAACATATACAAAAAAATAATTTGAACGAGTCCCTCCTAATCCAATTTAGAAAGCTTTATTCTATCTTAAGAATGGCTCTGAAATTGGATTTTTATTTTTTATGAAATTTAAAATTTCTCTAAGTAAACAAATAAAATGATCCAGAAACAAAATTATCTTGTCTTAAAAATATAAAAGTAAATTTTTTATGAAATTAAAATATATTTACATATTTTTTAGATATTATTCTCCTTTTCTTTGTTTCTAAAATAAATCATTTTATAATATTCATTCCTATAATTATCTAAAAAATATGTTTTTTTATAAATAAAAAACAATTATTATTATTTTTTAGTACTTTACAATTGACAGTAAATAATTTATTTCATAAATATAAAAAAGAATAAAAATCTCATTCGTGATTTTTTATTTAAATCAAATTATAAATATTTTTTTAGGAAACATATATGAAAAATGTTTTTACTTATTCCTTAATTGGACTCTCTTTAAGCCTTATTTCTTCTAGTAAAAATAATTCACCAAAAAAAAAAAAAAAAAATACAAATGAAAGCGCAGAATCTGCTCCTGTAGAAGAGACTACTCCTAGTACTCCTGTAGATGGGAATAATGATAAGCCTATAAATGATGATAATAAGCCTAATGCAAAAGAGATAGTTGATAATTTATTTAAAAGAAAATTAAGTGGGGTTTATGCTTTAAAAGATAAAATAGACGGAATGGATTTTATGTTTCAAAAACATACAGAAAATAATGTTTTACAATGCTTTGGAAAATACAATGATATTAGTTCTATAAAAACAACTTCAACTTCAATAAATTGGATAAGTAATGATGAACTTTTCATAACATCAAGAGATTTTAAGTTTAAAAAAATTAAAATTACAAATGAAGAAATAATAGATAATGAAAAAATAATTACAATTAATTATACAAAAGATTTTGAAGATAATATTTACAAACTAACTGATAATCTAAAAATAATTAATAATCACGAAGAAATACTAAAAAACTGTGTATTTTAATAAATTTACCATCCAAAACTTTATTTACACTCATATAAGGAAAAAAATATGAAAATAGCTGCATTGGTTGTTCTAGGTTCTGCTTTAATTTTAACATCATGTGGAAAAAAAGGAGATGATAATAAATCAGAATCATCCACAACTGATTCTGTTGCACAAGGAGGAGTAATCAAAGAAGGTACATTAGTAAATGGAAATATTGATCTTCATAAGACAATTCGCGGAACTTCATGGACACTTTCTAAAATTGTGGATCATGAAAATAAAGAAGTAACAGTTGCAAAAAAAACAGAACTTTCTTTTGATAAAGATAAAAATGTTTTAAAAATAATTAATAGTAATGGAAATATGAATGTTTGTAGCACAAAAACTGGAGCTAAATATGAAATCATTAAATCATCGAATACTGATGAATATTTAATTCAAGAAATAAACTGTACTTTTCTATCAACTAATTATACACCATCTATGGCAATTATAAAAATAAATAAAGATAATACTATTTCAATTAATCGCCACATTCTTTCAGAAATTGAAAATATAAGCGGTATAATAAAGCCTACGATTCTTAATTTTGAGACATATACTAAAAATTAAATGAATCGAAACCTATAGGAATGAAATCAAAGACCTTTCATTATATAAATTAAAAGTAATAGATAATATTATAGAATAAAAAGAGAAAATCCATATTAAAGCAACACTTTAATTCATAATTAAATTTATCTCTATAAAACTACGAATAAATCATATTAATCCATTAATCTTAAGTAGTATCTAGTTGACTGAAAAAGAAGAAATTCAATCAATTAGTCTCACAAAAATTGATAAAATACCAGCGGAAATTAAAATTCAATTAAAGTCAAGTATAAATTTATAAAAAGCGGTTTTATATAATAAAACTGACAATTAAATATAAAAGATGCGATTGATTAAATGAAATAAATATTTAAAATAACTTGGGTGTGTTCTAAATATTGAAGAAGACTTGATTTTTGGCACTTTTCCCGCAAAAGTTGGATTACCACATCTAACGAAATCGAGAAAACACGTTCAGAACAATGATATCAGATCAAATTTGGTCGAGGCTAGCAATAAAAGGATTTAAAATTCACTTTTCAAATAAAATTCGGATTTTTATGGAAGCAGTTTTTTGGAAGTTGCAAACTGGTGCGCCATGGAGAGATCTTCCAACGGAGTTTGGTTCTCATTCAACTGTATTTAATAAATTTAATCGATTGTCAAAACAAGGTATTTGACAAAATTTATTCATAAAATTCTTGGAGAATTAGATAATTAGTGGAACTTAATTGATTCTACTATGTGTCCTCCCAATAAGTGCATTTTACAAACACAATGAATGGAATTAAATTTTTTATAGAGAGTGGTTTTTGATTTTGTTGATAGTATCAAGATAATTCCAAGGTAA
>NZ_JBIPMD010000255.1:0-4474 GCF_044369315.1 Silvanigrella sp. | reverse complement strand
GATGAGTTGGTTCTGCCAATCCATTGGTAGCTCCTTTGTTACTTTTTTTTAAGCAACAATTAACTAACAAATTGGAGCTATTTCTTCAATCTTCACAATATCTTTCTCAACTCTTAACTGGCATAATTTGTTTTGTTTTATAATCAAAATCTTGAAACCAACTTGCGAGAGTCACTTTATTAAAAAAGAAATCGGAATGACTTATTAATTTATATTTATGAATAAATAAAGCAGAATATATTGCATATGCTAAATCATTTTTAATTTTATTTCCATTAGACCAATCTTTAAGAGAATAAGTTTCTTTTTTATTAATTAAGGAATACAAGGTACGATCTAAATTAGATTTTGTGTATTGGAACATCCAAGTTTGATCATTTAAATCACCCGAAATTTTTAAAAAATGATCCGTTTTTGCATTTTTTAATGCATTCATTTTATTAGACATTCGGTTAAAAGTCCATATTTGGCTTTTTGAATCTTTATCACACGTACTTAAAGATAAGCTATGATCGCTTGACTCTTTCAAGCAATATCCTGGATACAATGCGGAATATATTCTAAATCCTTTAAATCTCATTTTTTCAAAAACAATTATCCAATCTTGACTTTTATCTGAAATAGAACATGAGATTGAATTCATTGAAAGATTATTTTGAGATTTTACTTTGGTTAATAAATCATTTGATTCTGAAATAGCAAGGCAATTCTTATTTAATGATGATGTTATTTTGTGGGGTTGTAAATAGTTAAGGTTAAATTGCTGACTCCAAATTAAATTTTTTGTAATTGCATTATTTTTTTTAGAATTTAAAATATTTACTTTATAAGGAGTCGAATTAATTAATTTTAAAATTGATGAGTTAAAATTATTTGTAATTAATTTTAACTGATTTAGAGATTTTTTATTTTTAAACGTTTCAATAATCTTTAATGAAGGATTTTGATTTTTATCTATAAAAATATTTATTAATTTTGGATCATTGTTAAAAATAAATTTAAATTTTATTTCGGAAGTTACTTTCTTAAAAGATGGGTTTAAATTGGCATTATTCCAATATTCTCCAAAACTTATTTCTGAAATTTTAAAATCGTAATTTTCATTTTCTGTTGATAATAAAAATGGCCTTAATATTTCATGATCAAATATGGTATGAAATGAATCTGAATAATAATGTGCAGGCTCAAATCCAGCTCGGTGCTCTTTGTTCATACTAGGGAAATATGCTTTAAACCAAGAATAGAACTCAATTTTATTTATTATTGAGGAATGTTTTTTTTCAAAAGCGGAAAGATAAGAATATATAGATTGATTTATGCATTGAATAAATAAAATATCAAATTGCGAAATTGTTTCTAAATATACAGTTTGAGCATTTTTGCCATGATAGGTTGATTCGAAGTATTTTTTATCAATTTCTTCAATTATAATTAAACTTGCCTAATATTCTAATAGTTTTTCTTTAATATATTTAAAATAAATGGTGTCTAATATTTTATTAGTGTTTAAATATATATTTTCATGAATATTTTTGTATTTTTCAAATTGAATTTTTATTTTATCAAATTTAGTCCACCTATCATGGGCTAGCGAGCCTTGATCAGAATCTTGTGGTAATTCTTTTTGAATTCGTTCATTTTCATAATAATTATTTTGAGCATCTTCTATACTAATACTATAAGAATTTTGAATAAATAGTAGAGAAAAAGGGGAAATATTTAGCCATTTTTTATTCATATAAAAAATTTCCTTTGATCATTTTTAATTTTAATAATCTATTTATGGAATTATTGTTCCTATTGCGATGGCTTCAATTGATGTTGTCGCTGTAGCAATTTCACTTACGGTTTGTATGCTGATATGAACATTATTCACTAAAATTTCCAAATCATTGATCATCTCTACAACTTGCGCCATTTCTTCAAATTCATTTAAATCGGCAGCAATTGCGGAATCATCGTCAAAGTTTATTATTTCTTCAGCTCCAACATCGGCATAAGAGCCAGAAGGTCCTGAGCCATCGCTCATTCGAATGGGTGCTCCTTGATTATTTAAAGTTTCAATTACCCTGCTGTCCTGAGCCATTCGAAAGAGGTTATCAAAATCAGCTTCAGGCATGTCTTGCTTTATTTGTGAAATTTCTTGGCGCATTTGTTCAAATTCAGAAGAAGGTTCCCATTCTCCATTTGACCATTTGTCCCAAACTTCTCTGTAAGTCGGAATTTTATTATTATTTAAATTTGTTAATTTACCGTCATTTTTTTCAACAATATCAAAGAAATCTTTAATTTTAAAATAGGTGTCTTCATAATAATTTATTAAGGGAGCCGATGTAATATGAAATGGTAAATAGGTCGCAAAATTATTATCTATAGTATTGTTATTAAATTGTGATAAATAGAATTTTGAAAAATCATCTTTCAATTTTTTATCGTCTATATGATATAAATATTTATTTTGAATATAAGATGTTTTTATTCCTATAAGAGAAATTTTAAATTTTTGGATTTCAGAAAGTTCATTGCTTGAATTTTTTAATTCTTGAAATAATTCATTTATTTCAATTTCAGAAATTTCTGAATATTTAAACTGTGAGAGTTTTATTATTGTTTTTTGAGAAGCGGAAGTTAATGTTTCAAATAAATTCATCTTACTAACTTTATTGAAAAACCATTCTGATTTATTTGGCAAATGATAGTGATTTATAAAATAGCTAATGTAAATCGCGTTTGCTATTATTGGTAGTATGACTTCTTTTTTATTCCAATCTTTACTTGTATATATTTCTGTACCATGTATTAAAGAAAAAAGAATAAGATATTGTCTATTGATTAAATTGCTATTTGTTTGCCAATTTTGTTTTGGATCTAAATGATCTATCTGTAGAACTAGGTTTGTTAATTTATTAGTGAATTTTTTCGGGTTTGAATTCATTTGCCAAATTTGACTTTGGTTTTGAGGATGACACTTTGTAATACTTTTCCCATAAATAATTGAGTCATCTATGCAATATCCTGTATAAAGGGCGGAGTAAATTTTAAATTCATTTGAATTATTTTTTTCTTTTACAAAAATCCAATCCTGTGATTTATCATTAAAAATACAAGGTGTCGCTTTTAAAGAAATTCCATTAACAAGATCATTGTCTCTATTTATTCTTAACAATCTGTTTTTAGAAATTGAAATGCATTTATCTAATGTTTTTGATTGTAATTTTGATGTTTTTATTTCTGTATTTTGAAATAGTAAATATTTATTTGTAATTGTGCTTTTTTTATTATTAAAATAACTTATTTTATCTATTAAATTTTGATAAATATCGATAGAGTTGTTTTTAATTTCTGAAAGATTTTTTTGTTTTTTAAGGTGTTCAATATATTGAATTGAAGGTTTTTCATTGGTTTTTATATAGAGTTGCATTAAGTTGGGGTTGTCATTGTATTTAAATTTGTAATATTTTGTCGTGTTTTTCCAACTAATAAATGGTTTTGTATTGGCATTGTTCCAATATTCATTAAATTTATACTCTATTTGTTTAAAATCATATTTATCGTCACCAGGTTCAATAAATGAATTAAATATTTCCTCCTCAAATAAAGACTGAGTTGAATCTATATAATAATGAGTTGCTTCAAACCCAGCTCTATTTTCGCTATTTAGAGTTGGCCAATATGCTTTGATCCAGGAATTAAATTCTACTTCTTGAAAAAATTTTTGATTTTGTTGTGAATAAAAGGAAAAAATAGAATAAAAAGATTGATTGATGAGTTGATTAAGAAGTGGTTCTATATTTTTTAAGGTTTCATTATAAACAGTTTCTGCTGATTTTCCCTGGTATGTTTTGTGAAAATATTTCTTATCTGTTTCCTCTAAAAGAATAAGACTGGCATGGTATTTTAAAATAATTTTTTGGATCGGGATAAAATATTGCTTCATTAAATTTGATTTTAGATTTAAATTTAAATTATCTGAAGCGCTTTTATATTTTTTATAGTTTTCAATTACTGTTTTAAATTTATTCCACTCTTCTTTCGCAATAGAACCTTGGTCGACTGAAATTTCTGGTATTTTATCAAATGTCTGATCCCATTGATTATTAGAATTGTTTTTATTTTCGTATATGCTTATTCCAAATGAGTTTTGTATTGGTATTAAAAATAAAGTGAGAGCAGATATTAATTTTTTGTTCATAGTAACATCCTGTTATATTGTAAAAATTTTAAATCTATTCCATGAAGAAAAGCTGAGAAATGAAAAAACAAAACTGGACTTAATAAAATAATCTAAATTTGTAAATAAGATTTATCTAATTAAATTAATATTTTCTATAGATTACCATTAATGAAATATGATCTTCCCCCAATTTTATAGACACAATTAACCGACCTTTTTCATTGGTCTAGTTATTTCAAATATAACTGGAGACAGATATCCATTCGACGAATGCTTTCTAACACGATTGTAGTAAACTTC